>JACQBW010000010.1 GCA_016194305.1 Nitrospirota bacterium
AAGGGCCCGGAAATACGAAACCCTGGCCGAAGACGAAATCTGTCGGTATGTGACGGTGTCGGCCAGGTTGAATTCAACGGAAGGAAACCCGGTTCCGCCATAGTAATGTACGTGATAATAAAGGAGTGCTGCAGGCGTAATCGTGCCAACAGGAAGCGGAATGTTATGAGAAATTCCAAAACTGCTATACCAGCCATTTCCTGATCTGAAATCGTCATGAAGGCTAAATATTGGATTCAAAGCAATGTCATAACTCCCCTGAATCCACACTTCTTCAGTGTCGGGCCATCCCCGGTTCGGATAGGTAAAGTAACTGTACCCCAATAACAAGCCTGCGGGACCCCATTTATCACCGTACTGTACAGTCAGGTCATACTCGTTGGTCGCGTTAAATGTTTCAAAGTCATAATTGAGCCAGACAATTGCGCTCAGATTTCTCAGTGAAAGGATCATTTCTCAGTGAAAGGATCATTTCCGGCTGAAGAACGGGCTTCTGATCGCTGTAATCAAACCCATGCCAGATATATCGGGTAAAATAGGTGGCATCCGCAGACACTCCGAATAAGGGTTTGGATGGACCGGGAACCGAATGAGTGTTTTTGTATTCAGATTCGGACATCACATCGGCAGCATAGGATGAATTTATATGGGCAAGACCGGCAAAGTTGACAAGGAATAGGGTCATAAACGCAAAACGAATCAATACCATCAATATCTGATAACTCAAGATCATCTTTTCTCTCCTGACTTTACCGGTTCTAATAAACGTTACCAGACATTTTACCTCTGTCAAGTCAGAGCCGCCTTAAACTGCCTCGGATTTCAATGTTCGGTATCCAATTGTCAAATTGCCTGTTCATTGACAGAAATGATTTCTTTGTTAAGCTTAAGTATTGGAAAAACTTCATATTATTGACCTCGTAAAAACAGGCATGATTCCATTTCGATGAGACTTCAATCTAAAGTTCTTGTCTTTTCTGTATTCATCTTTCTCGTTCTCGGACTATCGATTCTGGTCTTGACGAAGAGAGTGGTGCATACCATTCTCTTGAATGAGGTCGGGAAAAGAGGCCTTCTCAAGACAGAGGACCTTCCGTTGTCTACCGCCATGGGGTTTCAAACCGGGGAGGAACATGCGCTTATTCCAGTTTTACAGAAAGGTCTAGAACGAGCCGGAGCGATTTACGCGATTGCCCGAAATTTTGACGGCCGTTTGCTCGCACAGAGCACAACTTTTAGCGAGAAAAATAAAATTCGAGAATCAATCTTCCACCAGGTCGCCGATTTTAGTCAGCCTGGTATCAAACAGTTTAAAGTGGATGAAGTTGAAATTCTGGATGTTTCTCTTCCAGTCTGGGCGATTCGTCATTCCAATTCAGAAGAGGAGTTTCTACTGATCGGAGGAAAGGCCCGGACGGAACAGAAACTTTTGGGCACCTTTCATGTCGGAATTCTTCTTACGGAACTTCTGGCGACTGAAAAGGAAATTTTGAACGAAGTGCTCTGGATCATTCTTCTCACAGGCGGTGTGGCATTCGCAGTGAGCCTTTTTTCAATCCGGAAAATTCTCAAACGAATTCGAAGCCTTGTTGAAGGAACTGAGCGCGTGAGCCGGGGTGAATATACCAACACGATTCCTGACCATTCCTCCACAGATGAATTAGGGGAACTGGCGGTGAGTTTCAATAAAATGACGGTGCGTCTGGCTCGCCGCGATGAAATGATTTTAAGTTCCGCCGGAGAAGGGATACTCGGTCTTGATTTGGAGGGCCGCGCAACCTTTGTCAACCCTGCGGCCGCCCGAATGCTGGGATACAGCGTGGATGAGCTGATAGGCTGCTCCATGCACGAACTTTTGCACCACCCCGGAGGGGACGGATTGGCAGAAGACGATGACCACTGTGCCATTTACGCAACGGTTGCGGAGGGGAGGCCTCAGCATGTCACCGAGGAAGTGTTGTGGCGAAAGGATGGTTCCAGTTTTCCTGTGGAATATGTTAGCACGCCGCTTCGGGAAAATGAAAGGGTGGGAGGATCGGTGGTCGTCATTAAAGATATTACAGAGCGAAAAGCGCATGCGGCGCTGCTGGAATACCGGGCCAACCACGATACTTTGACGAATCTGCCCAACCGGACTTACCTGTCAAATCATCTCTCTGAGATTGTAGGACGTGCATTTTGGCAGAAAAGGGTGGTCGCAGTTCTATTCCTGGACCTGGATAACTTCAAGAAGGTAAACGACACGCTGGGCCATGATTTCGGAGATCTGCTGCTCAAAGAGGTTGGTGAGCGGCTCACCGGTTGCCTTCGCGACGGAGACATTGTCTCACGATTGGGCGGGGATGAATTCGTATTGGTTCTGGCGGATGTCGCCAAGATATCGGATATTACGATCATTGCGCAAAAAATTCTGGGTGCCCTTTCGGAATCTTTTGAAATCGAGAGAACTGAACTTTATGTGACAGCCAGCATCGGCATCAGCGCCTTCCCGACCGACGGGGAAAACGCGGAGACACTTCTGAAAAATGCCGATACGGCGATGTATCGGGCTAAAGAGCTGGGGAAGAACCAATTTGAACTATTTTCGGCGGCGATGAGCGGCCGCTTCCATGAAAGATTGGCACTTGAAACTGATTTGCATCGTGCACTCGAGAGGGGAGATATCTTCTTGAATTATCAGCCTCAAGTTGATTTGACGTCCGGCCAGATTGTCGCAACGGAAGCGCTCGTACGCTGGAAAAGAAACGGAGTTCAATTGACCAGTCCGATCGATTTTATTCCCGTGGCAGAAGAGACCGGGTTAATAGTTCCCATTGGAGAGTGGGTTCTCAAGACCGCAGTAACCCAAAACAAGAGTTGGCAGAATTTGGGAATTTCGCCAATCCGGGTCGCCATCAATTTATCGGCCAGACAGTTTCAACAGAGAAATTTGCTGAAAATGATTCGCAAGGTCATTCACGAGACCGGATTGAATCCCAATTTTCTGGAACTGGAGCTGACCGAAAGCGTCTTGATGCAAAATGAAAAAGAGACTATTGACCTTCTGTTTGATCTCCATAAAACCGGAGTTAGACTATCGATTGACGATTTCGGTACTGGCTATTCGTCTCTGAGCTATTTGCAGAGATTTCCGATCAATTCATTGAAAATTGACAAATCTTTCATAAAAGATATTCCAAACAATCAGGGAAATTGCGCAATCGTGAGGTCGATTATTACACTCGGCCACAGTCTCCAGCTTAAAGTGATCGCCGAGGGCGTCGAAACCGGAGAGCAACTTGCTTTTCTAAAAGGAAATCAATGCGACGAAATCCAGGGCTATCTTTTTAGCCGGCCCTTGCCGGCTGAAGAGGTAACAAAGCTATTAAAAGAAAAGAAACATTTAGCCTAAAAGATTACGCGGATCAGGGTCAAATTCCAGTTCCGAATCCCCTGAAAACTGAACGATTGGTTTCCATATAAATACGAACCGAATCTTTCAAATCATAGGCGTCCTGCACAATTTCATCCTTGAGTACGGAAGCGGGCTCTCCCTCAGCTATCAGCTTGCCATTTTTCACCAGAAGGAGCCGTTTTAGCAAAGCACCCATTCCGATATCGTGAAGAGACATGATTACCGAAACTTTGTTTTCACGGGTAATATCCTTAAGGAGGCAGTACAGATTGAACTGATACTTGATGTCAAGGCTCGCCAAAGGTTCATCTAACAGCAACACTCCGGCACCCTGAACCAGAGTCATGGCGATATACGCCCTTCTTCGCTCGCCGCTACTCAACTCCGCCAGAAACGTTCTTGCCTTGTCATGCAGACCAACGATATGAAGCGCTTCTTCCACAGTGAATGCGACGGACCCCTCTTGCGGGTACTCGCCCATCTTGACGAGTTCTCTCACACGAAACGGAGCCTGCAAATCCAATATTTGCGGAAGATAGGCCACACGTTTCGCCCGTTCTTTGGCACGGTATCCGTTTATCGCTTTTTTCCCAATCATGACATTCCCTTTTTGAGGAGAGAGTAGCCCGGCCGCCAATTTGAGAATGGTGGATTTTCCAGCCCCATTTGGCCCCATGAGACCAACCAGCTCGCCTTCACCAACAGAAAATGACATCTTTTCGACAAAAGTGTCCGGGCTGTAAGAAAAAGATACATTTGCAAACTCCAGTGTGGAATTGGTTTTAAGTTCCTGGTTCATCAGTCCGAAATTTTTCCTTTTCCTAATAGAAAAATGAAATAGGGAGAGCCGATAAGCGCTACGATTACCCCGGCTGGAAGTTCCAATGGCGCTGCGACCGTTCTGGCGATGGCGTCGGCAAGGCAGAGCATGGTCCCACCGGCAACAACCGATAGAGGAAGAACAACGGAT
This sequence comes from Nitrospirota bacterium, assembly GCA_016194305.1. Classification (NCBI taxonomy): domain Bacteria; kingdom Pseudomonadati; phylum Nitrospirota; species Nitrospirota bacterium. The sequence goes on from JACQBW010000010.1 coordinate 4,365, forward strand.
GCGTCTGAGCCGACATGTCGGCGGACGATATGGGGAACGACAAGCCCGACAAATCCCACGACGCCTCCCACCGAAACAGCGGCTGCGGTCATGAGTGAAGCGGCAACAAAAAGAAAGAGCCGTTCCCGGGTCGGATCAAAACCAAGGCTGTAAGCAATTTCGTCTCCCAGAGTCAAAGCATTCAGTCCATGGCGTCTTGATAATCCAAGGCCGAAACCGATTAAAACGAAGAAAAGTCCGGCGGGAAATAAATCCCAATCAACCATAGAAAGATCTCCGGACATCCAGAGTATTGCCCTTTTTAAACCATCATCCCCGGAAGTCGTCATGACCAGCATGAGTACAGCGGAGAGAAAGAATCCTATCCCCACACCTGCCAGAAGAAGCCGTTCAGGTTGTAATCCCTTCCATCCGCGGCCCAATATGACGACCACGGCACCGGTTACAATTGCACCGATAAACGCCAGTATAGGAACGCTTAGCGAAAAGAGAGCAAGGCCGAACATAAGCCCGAAAGATGCAAATAGGGACGCGCCGCTTGAAATACCCAGAATGTAAGGATCAACCAGTGGATTGCGAAAGATTCCCTGAAGGATGGCGCCCGATGCTCCGAGAGCGCCTCCCATCAGAAGTGCAATAGCGGTTCGCGGGAGTCTGATCGCAAGAAGCATTTGACTTGTTTCACGATCCATTCTGAAAGGGTTCAATAATCGGGGCCCGCTGGCAATTGAGGCGATAATAATCACCAATGATGCAATAAACAACACAACGGCTAAGAGGAAAGTCGAACCCTTAGCCCGTGTCATGGCATCTTCCCGCAGCGAATAAGTTCCTTCATGCCTTCCGGTATTCTCGGACCCGGGCGATACAATGCGTCACCCATGAAACAGATCCGTCCCTTTTTCACCGCCTTGAGCCCGTTCACGCTCGCGAGAAATCCCTTGGAGGCCGTTTTCATATCGTCGCTCATTTTTCCGATCAGAATCAAATCCGGCTGGCGTTCGATGACCGTCTCCACCGAGAACCGGGGATAGGCGACCCCTGCGTCGGACGCGATATTGCTTAATCCAGCAATTTTCATTGCGTCATCCACGATTGTTCCCGGTCCGGCAACGATGAGTGGACTGGTCCAGAGGACAAAGAGTGTTTTCCTTCCCCCTCCCAAAACGGCCTCCGATGCATTATTTCCATCTGGCAAGAGGGCGATGTCATGAAGGGCAGTCTCGATATTTCCTGCCAGATGCTCAGAAGCCGGTCCGGCACCCAGGGCTTGGCCCATCTCCCGTATCCCGTCCGGAATTTCTGCCAAACGTCTTGACTTAAAGATGTATGTTTTAATCCCCAGCCTGGCAAGCCGATCGGAGATCACCTTCGGATTTCCGTCATTGGTCATAACCACCATATCCGGTTTTAAGCTTACGATCGCCTCGAGAGACGGGTTAGCCATACCGCCAATCTTCGGCTTGCGACGCGCCTCTTTCGGACGGTCACAATCATTGGTTACACCGGCGATTCGGTCACCCAGCCCTATCGAGAAAAGGGTCTCGGTCAGCGCCGGGGCAAGCGAGACAATCCGTTGTGGTGGAGGTGGCGGACTGGAAAGGGCCGCTTCGTTCCATCCAGCAAGGAGCAGCAGAGAGAGAATAACTCTTTTCATATCGGCCATTTTATGCTTCTCCTAAAATGACGCTTTCACACCACCGTAAACAGAAATTCCGGGAGTTCCGAAGGCGGCGATTTCCTCATAAGACTTGTTGAAGAGATTGTCTATTCTTGCAAATAGTGAAAGATTTTTTGCCAGCAGATACGATCCCCTCAGATTGACTAAGGAATAGGCGGAGAGGTCCCGGTTCAGGGACGAATCATTTCTCCCGGAGACATACAGATATTCACCCACAGCTGTAAAATTGGCCATGATGTATTCAATAGAAGAAGTCACTTTGTTCCTTGGGCGAAGGGTCAGAAAGGCATCCGTGTCCTTGTTGACGGCGACAAGGTAGGTGTAAGCGCCATTCAGCTTCAGGTTATTGACAGGCTGTACGGTCGCATTGACTTCTATCCCTTCTGTCTGGGCAGTTCCGATATTTTCGATGAGGAATGCACTGGAGCTGTACTGAATAAGGTCATTGTAGTGTTGCCAGAAATAGGAGGCGCCGATCATAAGCTTCTTTTCAAACAGATCTTTTTCTACACCGGCGTCAAAACCGGTGCTTTTTTCCGGTTTCAGGTCAGGATTGCCGATATAGGGATCATAAAGCTCGCTCAAGGCCGGCGCCCGGAACCCGGAGCCTAAATTTGCCTTGAATCGCATCTCGATCTGTTTAAGATCATAGAGCGCGCCGATTCGGTAGGTATCGGCTACGCCGAAAATGGAATGTTCGTCATGGCGACCTCCGGCATTGATAATCAGAGTGTCATCGATCAGGCCAAGTTTGCCATTCAGATACGCTGCCTTATTATAAATCGACTGATCGAAGGACCCGTCACTTACACTTGCCTCAACGCGGTAGACGAATCCGCCTGTGAGGGTAAGAGGATGCAGATGAAGCGTATGCTGCCAGTCAAAAAGTTCAGTTTTTGACTTGATCCGGTAGCTATTGTAGGAAGCGACCGGATCCGTGGCATCGAGGTCATCCCAAAGCGTGGAGAGTGTCAACCTCTGTTCGTATTTTTCCCAGAGAAAAACTCTTCCGGTGATTGCCGCAAGCCAGGTTTCATGATTCTGGACAAAGTTCAGGGTATCCACCGGCTCGAATTGACTGTTATAGTTGTCGATATTTACTTTATCCTTCCCGTATCTGAAGTTGAGTTCGACTGACGAGCTGTCTGACGGGTTGACGCCAAGGCGTGCAGACGCAGACGTATTGGTATCACCGTTTGCCACCGAGCCGTTTTTGGCAACGGGGATTCCGTCTGTCTTAAAGTAAGTTGTCGTCAAGCGGTAATTTGTTTTCTCCGTTCCCCCGGAAACAGATCCTGCAGCTTTATAAGTGGAAAAAGAGCCTCCTTCAAGGCTCAAATCGCCCTTTAGCGGGCCTGCTCCTTTTTTGGTAATGATATTGACCACACCGGCCATCGCTTCGGAACCATAGAGCGTGCTTTGAGGACCTTTAATGATCTCGATTCGTTCAACATCGGAAGTCAGCAAACTGGAAAGATCTGTCGTGCCGACGGAAGGACTGTTTAATTTGATGCCGTCAACCAGCACCAAAACCTGACTACTTGCGCCGCCACGCAAGAGGAGCGTTGCGACGGTACCAGGCCCTCCGTTTTGAACCACCTGTAAATCGGGCTGAAGTCTCAGGAGATCCACAACGAAAGGAACCCCTTTTTTCTCGATGTCGGAGTGAGTGATGACGGTTACGTCCTGAGGGGTACGCTCAAGAGATTCTTCCAGGCGGGAAGCGGTGACCACGACTTCCGGAAGATCCACATCAGATTGTTCGGCAAAAGCCGGGGATGACAGCAGCAGTGCAAGAAACAGCTTTATAATAATCTTCTTCATGACATTCCTCCCTCGAAGTTGAGAACGGAGCGGTCTTCCGGCTCAGGGCCACCTATTTGCCCACCTTCCCAGGATTTCTCCCAGTGGTTTTTCACCTTGCGGTGACGGGCTTTCGTTCCCTTTACGGCTGCGGGGCAGCGGGGGATTTTCACCCCTCTTCCTCACTTCCATTCGGTTTATTAAATGCGTGCGATGATAGTCTTATTTTTTCATTCCTGAATCCGTATAGATCCTCCTTTTTTTGATGTGACGTCTGATTGATTCATATCGTGTTCCATATTCTTGTCATTTTATTGCTTCAGATTAAAATTTATCGGAATCTCTACCCAGGCGGAAACGGGTTCCGATCCTTTCCGTGCGGGAATAAAGGACCAATTCCGGACCGCGTTTAAGGCCGCATCGTTTAAAAGGGAAGAGCCTGAAGAAACTTTCAGTTCGATCTGTTCAGGCATTCCCAACGGATTGATCAGAGCGCGCAGGCGAACGGTTCCCTCGATATTCATTCTTCGGGCAACAGGAGGGTAAGACGGGGGTCTATTATTCAAATAGACTGCATGATATTCCGGCAAAACAATTTCTGTTTCTGCAGGAGCCGAAGCGATCGAGGTTTTTTCAAACGAAACACCTTCTTGTAAAGCTTCTTCCTGGCGGGGAACGATTGTAACCGGGAATTCATCGATTTTCTGTTGGATTTCTGAAACAGGGGTTAATGTAGGGTGAACATCGGACTGGACTGGTTTAATTTCTGTGTCAGTGGATCGAGTTCTTTTCAATTGCCGCGCAGGTGGCGGAAACGGAGGAGAAAGGGATACCCAAGTCACTTCGAGGGGCCGGATTGTTTGAGGAGTGTTTTTATGGTTGGCACCCAAGATAAGAAACAGTGCCACAGTCCCATGAAGGGTCAATGTTGCGATCGTCGCAACCCATAATTCGCGTGAACGGGGTCTCTTTTTCTCTGACTCACTGACTTCAGTCTGTTCAGCAACAGGAATTTCTGATTGGGTTAATCCAGATCGAAAAAAATTGAACGCCTCATTCATTGGCATAAAAAACCCCCCACAGTTCCTTAACCGTGAGGGTTGCACCCTGCTTCTTCACCCTACCACAAAATTGGAGACTTGACCTGCTCATTCTCGGAGCGGTAAATGTCCTATCTTCAGGCAGGTCTTCTGACTTTCGGATCGTCCTACTTCCCCGCCTTCCCATCCGACTTTCGAACAGTGGCAAAATCGGCCTTTCGGCCTCAGGGGGTTCGTACCCGGTTACAGCGGCGGGACCGTCCCGGATTTTCACCGGATTCCCTTTTCAATTCCAAAAATGGAATACCTGAAAGATAGCTCACTCTAATTTAACTGAGTTCCGGTGTCAACAACATTTCATTTTAATCTGAAGAAGAGTCACACTATTTTCTATTTTGGAAAAGGGCAAAAGAGGATTAGCCGCCGGTTTGAAATACCTTGAAAGCAGCCGTTTTTAATACAGTAGAGAGAAAATTCCGGTAAGGGCGCTTTCCGCCCAAGACGTCGACATACATCTGGATGACGCCGGGATGTTTAAGGGTTAGATCAAAAAATGTTTTTGGAAATCGATAGACCAGCGAGGCAAGTCTCGAAGCTCCTCTGAATTCAGGGTAGAACTCTCTCTCGATCTCGTCCTGATATTCGCAGGTGGGTGCTCCTGAATCGATAAAACGCTTTGAAAACTTTCCGGCAATCTGACCGCTCCTCATGGCGAAATATATTCCTTCTCCCAGAAAGGGATCGACGAGATGCCCCGCGTCACCCGCCAGGAGAAGACGTTTGGAAGCCAGTTTTATTTTCCGGCCGGTAAAGATGGGAATCGGGAATCCGCTCTCTTTCATTGGGGAAGGGAGATCTGTAAAGAGGGATTTAATATAATTCCGATACGGACGCTTTACCGGAACCCGGCCTCTCATACCGGCAACTCCGATTGAAAGCAAACCTTTTTTTGGAAAGATCCAGCCATATCCCGACGGGGCATGACCGACTTCAATGGAAATCGCCGATTGATCTGTATCAGAGAGAGATTTAAATTCCCCTTCTAATCCAGGGGCGGATTTTAAATTCAGCCGGGAATTTAAGAGGCGGTTGGTGATTCCCAGCGCGCCGTCCGACCCGATCGCGAGTCTTCCCTCGTAGGAACCGCAATGGGAATGAACCACAATCGTTTCTTTTCGCTCTTCGATTTGAAGTGCGGATTCTCCTGTTTGCAACCGAACCCCTGCTCGAACCGCCCGCTGAACGAGCCAATGATCAAACGTTTCTCTCATGACCATGAAGGCAATCGGCATTTGAAACTGAAAATCTCTCTTTTTTGAAAGATAACTCAGCCGGAGTGTGGACACGCTCTGTTCCAGAAATGACTCATAACCGACTGGCAGGAGCTTCTCAATTTTCGGGGAGAGCCCTCCTCCGCAAGTCTTATATCGGGGGAAATGGTCTTTGTCCAGGCCCAGGACGTTCATTCCCCGGGAGGCTGCTTCGAATGCCGCAGTAGATCCGGCGGGTCCCATGCCGATCACGATCAGATCATACATCATATGAAAGCGGGTTAATTTGTTTAGTTGTTGAATTGTTGAATTGGAAACAATCTTTTGTTTTCTGCCTGGACAATTTTACCGGGAGATTACTTTCCCGGATTCCAGCCGATATGATATCGCGTTAAGAGCGACGTTAACAGGGTGAAGGAATTTGAAGTGATGAGCACTCCCAGGAAGATCATAAAGATTCCGCTGATGATATTGATGTATTTCATATAGGGGACAAGTTTCTTGTAGGTCGCCAGAATCGAATTAAAACCGAAAGAGAGAATAAATAAAGGAATTCCGATCCCCAAGGAGTACGCCGAAAGCAAAAAGACGCCGTTCCATACAGAATCTGAGGTACTCGCATAGAGCAAGATCGTTCCCAGTATGGGTCCCACACAGGGGGTCCAGCCGGAGGCAAATGCGACTCCAACGATAAATGAGCCGGCAAGGCCCGCGGGCTTGTCTTGAAGGTGGATTCTTCTGTCGGACATCAAAAATGCAAGTTTAAGGATTCCCATGATATAGAAACCAAAGAAAATAACAATGATGCCGCTGATTTTTCGAATGATACCCTGGTAGGTGTGGAGAAATTGCCCAAGCGTGGTCGCTGTGGCCCCAAAAAGGATAAATACGAAAGAAAATCCTCCGATAAACATCAGGGAGTTCTTGATGATCATCCATTTGATGATTTCAGGCGATTCGGATTCGTCCGTCAGATCGTCAAATGAGAGGCCGGTGATATAACAGAGATAGGACGGGACAACAGGCAGGACGCAGGGAGAAATGAAAGAAAATAAGCCGGCGGTAAAAGCCATGAAATAAGAGACAGTCGAAGTCATCAGCTCGGGGATCGAATAAGCTGAGCCAAAAGATTCTTTTGTTTAGGATCGGCCCAGTCAATCGCTCCAAAAAAACGGTTGGTAATCATGCCGCTTCGATCGACCACAATACTGGTGGGAATCGAGGTGACACCATATAAATCGTTTATTTTAAGAGTTTCGTCAATGAGAACGGGAAACGTAAACGCGTACTCGTGGACAAAAGGTTTAACACTCGACAAGCCATCTTCGTCGGTCGATACCGCCAGAATTTCAAAATCCCTTCGATCGAAATTCCGATAAATCTCTTCCATCGAAGGCATTTCCGATCTACAGGGTCCGCACCAGGTTGCCCAAAAGTTGATCAGGACTATTTTCCCTCGAAGCGAGGCCAGCGTGACCGGCTCGCCTTTCACATTCTGAAGCAGGAAATCGGGCGCAATAAATCCCACTTTTGCCATCTGGGGAGGCTTGATTTCCGCCTGGGCTTTTGGCGCAGCTGGAGGTTGGGAACTGGACGCTGAACATCCCTGAAACAGCAGGATGATATAAAATAACGCAACCATTGTAGAGTGTCTGGCCATTAGTTTAATCCGCCATGAATAAACCGGCCGCTCGAGGAGATCACCTCGTCTTTAATGGCCTGAGAGATAAATTCATGGGCATTGATTTCGTCGGAAGCGAGGACCAATATTCTCTTCTCGTTGAAATGTCCAATACTCATGGGATAAGGAGAATTGCCAAGATCTCTGATTTGAACCTGGAGCCCTTCTTCCTGGAGAAGGTTCTTGATCTGTTCCGCTTCAAGGAGATCATAAGTTGCGTAAAGTTCAATCATTCGGTTGCCTGTCATGGCGGGTTCCTGCCGAATACCGGGGGTTAGTTGGCAGGAGTTTTCCCTGATCTTAAATTCTGCAGTGCCTGCTTTACAAATTCAGCGTCTTTTGAACCGGGAGGAAGATACTGGTAGGCCTCGGTCCAGACCTGGTCCGTTTCCATGTTTTTGCCAAGATTCAAAAGCGCGATACCCTTTGTCCAGAGAACGACGGGCTCCCTCGGCACGATCATCAAGGCAATATTCAGATGTTCAAGCGCCTCCTGATAGACAGCTGAATCGCCAGGCTTGGCACTCTTAAGCAGGACGTCTGCATAATTAAATTGTGCCACTTCATTTCGTCTGTCCAATTCCACCGCCTTCTTCCAGGCGTTTTTCGCATCATCCCACCGTTGCAGGGTCGCATAAGATCGACCCGCCATCATTTGCCCCTGAAGATCGTTCGGATTTTCTTTCAATTTCTTTTCGAGCCGGGCCACCATCTCAATGGGATTGACCGGGGGGACCATTTCGCCCGCTTCCCGCGTTCCTTCTTCATTCGACGCCTGTTGGGACCTCTGAATTTTACCATAGACCAGGGAACGGATTTCTGCCGTGCCGGCCACAAATAGAATTCCAATCAGGAATGAGAGAATCAGGCGATGCTCCACTTTCATCATTGCCGAAGAAGGTGCAGTACTCCCGATATCGGTCATCGCCACCTCTTTTATCTTCTTCCTTTCCAGCACTTCTAAAACAGTCAGAAGCTGGTGTTCAATAGAGGTTTTCAACCGGCGAAAATCTTCCGGAGAGTATTTTCCCTGAGCATGGTCCAGGTCAAGATCGGACAGAGTGGCAAGCAGAGTCTGTTTTTCTATTTTTAAATTCGTCTCGTCTTCTTCTTCGGACGCATGATTCCGGGTGACGGATTTTCGATCCTTTTTGATCCAGAATGGCATGATGAGGGCAATGACGACCGGTATGAGAAACAGGCCAGCGTAGATTAGAAACATGGATGAATCACCTTAAACAATTGAGTTCATTAATTTTTGAAAGTACGGATAGCCAGATCAATTTTCTTCTGATCCTCTTCGGTGAGGTCGGACATTTTTTCTAAGGGAACGGCTAAAGTATCACGTGTCCACGATCTGATACTGACCAAGAGAATGATCGCTCCGATGAAGAGCAGAATAAAAGGTCCTCCCCAAAGCAGCCAATTCAGACCAATGGGTCTTGGTTTTAACAAAATAAAATCGCCATAGCGGCTGACAAAGTAGGCTCTGATCTGATTGGGAGACTCTCCCTGCTGGAGCCGTTCCCGGATGATCTCGCGCATCTGAAGCGCAAGTTCCGCGTTGGATTCCCAAACTGACTCGGACTGACAGACAGCACACCGAAGCGTTTTAGCCACCTCTTTGGTCTGAGCCTGCAGGTCATCTTCGGACAGCATCGTATTTCCTGTGCCGACCCAGGCAACCAAGAAGAAGGACGCGAGGAAAACGACTGTCAGAGGTCTCATTCTGTCCGGATTCATTGCGTCAGGATTTCTCTTTTAATAAGGGTTCGATCACTTCCCGGGTGAATTTAATATAAGTTTCTCCGACAAGAGGTCCAATCTCCTTATGTCGGATGATTCCGCTTTGATCGATCACAAATGTTTCAGGTACCCCATAAACACCGTAATCGATGGAGATTCTTCCCTGGGTATCGATAATGTGTTGAAAATTGTTTCCATATTGCTGGAGATAATCTTTGGCCAGATCTTCCTTGTCCTGATAATCCACTCCCAAAAGAACAAATTGAGCGTTTTGTCCATATTGTCGATTCAGACTCTGAAGCGACTCATGTTCCAGTTTACATTCCTGACACCAGGAAGACCAAAAATTCAAAACCACCACTTTCCCCCTGAACTGGTCAAGCGTCACCCGCTCCTTCTTATAAAGATCCGGAGCTTCGAACCGGGGTGCGGGGGTGCCAACGAGGACCGGCGGAATAAATGACGGGTTCCCATAGAGCCCCTTATAAAAGAGAATCAGCAGTCCCAGAATTACGGAAAGGAGTACGATATGCCAAACGCGAAGCCCCCCAGAATTTTCGTTCATGGCTCGGGTGAAACCCTCTTCGAAGACAGCTGGGGCAGTGGCGAGATCGGTTCAGCCGCCGAAGGGGAGGAAGACGAATGGAAAGAATAAACCTCCTTTCGGCGCGGCCGAAATATATTCAAGAGTCCTCCTAAAACCATGATCCCGCCCCCGTACCAGACCCACAGGACCAGGGGATTATAAAGGGCGCGCACTCTGGCCCACGATCCGTCTGGAGCCACTTCCGGTATTGTTAAAAAGACATGACCCATGTAAATCTGATGGAGCGCAGTCTCGGTTGTTGGGGTCTGCGTCACGGTATAGATCCTTTTTTGGGGGCGCATTTCTGAAATCAAAATGTTGTTTTCGTAGAGATTAAATGCACCCTCCTGGGCAACCCAGTTTGGTCCGACCGCTTCATAGAGACGAATCAATTCGATTCTAAACGCGTTGAGTGTCACCGACTCGCCGGGTTTTAAGACAACGACTTTTTCGGTCTGGTAAATCGTCGAGAAGATGATCCCGACAACCATCACCAATACGCCGATATGGGTCAGGATTCCGGCATAGCGCCTTGGGTTTTGGCGAAACGCCGCATAAAAGCCCTGAAATGGGTTTATCTTCCTCTGTCTGGCCCAGAAACGGGATACTTTTGAGAAATCAAGGAGGATTGAAGTCAATGCAAAGATGACGACGGTCAAACCCGAAAGGGCGTAAAGGTCATGTATTCCTCCAATATAAGAGAGGACGAGTCCCGATCCGGCGATTAACAAAGGAATTACGAAGTGGGATCTTAAATTGTCCCGGGTCACTTTTCGCCAGGAGATATACGGCCCGACCCCCATCAAAAAAATCAAACCGAGTGCGACCGGCATAAAGACCGCATTATAGTAAGGGGGACCCACAGAGACTTTTTTTAGCTTGAGCGCTTCCGTGAGGAGCGGATAAAGAGTTCCGATAAAAACCGTAATCATCGCGACCAGAAAAAAGAGATTGTTAAAGAGAAATACCGATTCGCGAGAGACCATGGAATCCATGAGAACCAGGCTTTTAAGTTTTGCCGAACGGAATATCAGAGTTCCAAAGGACAACAGGAGCATGGAAGAAAGAAATCCGAGAATAAAAACACCTCGGCCGGGATCTGCCGCGAAGGAGTGCACGGATGAAAGAACCCCGCTTCTGACCAGGAAGGTGCCGATCAACGAAAGAGAAAATGCCAGAATAATCAAGAAAAGGTTCCAGACCTTAAACATTTTCCGCGTTTCCTGAACCATGACAGAATGGAGAAAAGCGGTTGCAATGAGCCAGGGCATGAAGGCGGCATTTTCGACCGGATCCCAGCCCCAGTAACCTCCCCATCCCAGTTCATAATAGGCCCAATATCCTCCCATCAGGATTCCGGTTGTCAAGGCCATCCAGGCCAGGAGTGTCCAACGTTGTGTGACCTTAATCCATTCCTCTCCCAGGCGTCCTGAAAATAGAGCCGCCATGGCGAAACAGAACGGGATTGAAAGTCCCACATATCCCAGATAGAGCATTGGAGGGTGCCCGACCATTGCGGGATCCTGAAGCAGGGGATTCAAATCCCGGCCATCAGACGGTGCGGGAAATATCCTTTCAAATGGATTGGAGAGGAAAAGAATGAGCAGAAGAAACCCGCTGAGAATGAGCGATTCCATCGCGATTAAATAGGGAATCACAACCGGTTGGGTTTTCCAATGAATCCAGACGGCTGCCATGCAGTAAAAGGATAAGATCCAGGACCAGAGGAGCAATGAACCTTCATGTCCTCCCCAGAGTCCGGCTACCTTATAAAAGAACGGAAGTTTGCTGTTGGATGTGGCCCAGACATATTTTACGGAATAATCCTGTGTAATATAGGAATAAATCATTGCTGCCATTCCAATGGATAACAGGACAAAATTGACCGTAACCGCCTGGCGTCCGATTTCAATCCAGACCCCCTTTTCTTTTCTTATTCCGACGAGAGGGGCAATGATTCCGAGAATCGCCAGGACAAGCGCGGCGATGACAGCCAGATGACCTATTTCAATTATCATTGATCCGTTTCCTCAATTAAGACTTTTCTCACTTGTTTACCAGACTGGCAGGAGAACGTGCTAATTCATCTTCAAGGTCTTGTAAAAATCCTTCTTGGGGAGGACTGCTCCCCCTTTTTTCATTTCCGGAGGCATATAATCTTCAGAGTGTTTGGCCATAATCATCTGGGAATGGAGTCTTTTATCTCCATCCCAGAACCCCTCGACGACAGCCCCTTGTCCTTCTTTAAAAAGATCCGGCGGGATTCCTTCGAACGTGACCGGAATGACCGCCGCGCCGTCGGTCAGGTTAAAGGTAATGTTTTTGGTCAGGGGGTCGATCTTGACGCTCTGTTTAACCACCAGGCCGGCGACCCGGACTTTTTTATGGTAACGGTCCTGGGTAAATGCCGCCACTTCAGACGGGGTAAAAAAGTAGACCAGGTTCTTGCCAAAATTACCAAAGATCAGGTAGGCGAGCGCGGAGGCAATCACCAGAATGCTGAGGATAATTCCTGTTTTCTTATTCCATTTCATCCGGATTCTTCCGATTGATAAACCTTTTCTTCTTTGATTCTATCGTACAACAGGACGACTTTTCGTTCCATCTTAAAAAGAAAAAATAAGAGAGGTATTAATCCGACGAAATAGGCCGCCGTAATAAAACCATAGTTTGGCGTGAGCGCCATTTTTCGGGACTCAAACCGGTGAGTCGACGAATCCCAGGTTCCAACCAGGACCACAACTTTAAATTCCCTTAAATTGTCCAGATCGTCCCCGGTATAAAGGACCGGTATTTTGCGTTGCGATCCGGAAAGTTCAAAAATGGCCTGCTGCCGGCCTGATTCGAATTGCAGGCTTCCGGGTTCAATTCGACCCTGGACCCGGACCGGGATCGAGGCGGACTTCTGCTCTAACTCATCCGGAGATATGACGGCCACCTCTTTCAGGTAACGATTTCCGGCGATGAGGCTGAACACAATACATAGCAGAAAAATGATGCTCCAGCGAAGATAGAATTTTTTCACGAAATACTGTCCATTACAACTGGATCTCGCTCAGAAGGCGGCCCTGTTTCGCTTCAAGCAGATATTCAAGATAGAGCATCTGTGTCCGAACCATCAACATATACGCAAACAGGAGATAGAGGCCGATTGACATGCAAATTAAAGGGATCAGAATAGGGGTGGCAATGCTGACACCACGACTGGAAATGGAGAGAGGCTGGTGAAGCGTACGCCACCATTCAACGGAAAAATGGACGATGGGAAGGTCGACAAACCCGATGATGGCCAGGACCGCGGAGTAGCGGGCTTCTTTTTCCTTATCATCGAGGAATGAGCGAAGCATAATATATCCGATCAAAATAAGGAGGAGGACTGCAAAGGAAACCAGTCGTGGATCCCAGGTCCACCAGGTGTTCCAGGTGGGTTTCGCCCAGATTGAGCCCGTAATCAGGGCCACCGTGGTAAAGAGGATTCCGATACCCGCCGAGGCATGACAGAGATTGTCGATCACCGGATCCCTTTTCCATAAATACCAGAGGCTTCCAAAAAAGAGCACCGTATAGGCGAGCATGGCCCCCTCTGCAAAGGGGACATGAATGTACATAATACGGACGACCTCTCCCTGGTAGTAGTCTGAAGGGGAAACGACAAGCGCCTGATAAAGTCCGACGGCCAGAAACAGGCCGGCCATCAGAGCGATCCAGTTTTGTACTTTTCTCAATCTTCCGATAAAGCGTGATGCAAGCATCTTGGAAAATCTCCTAATAATCCAGTATGAATTCAAAAACCCAAAAAGAAACGATCATAAAGATCAGATCAAATACGGCCAGCAATTCCAGCCACTGCAGGTACAAATAGAGGGGATCCCCATTAAGCGCTCCCCGCGTTGATTCAACCGCACCGATAAAAACCGGTACAGCAAGAGGAAGAAGAAGGATGGGAAACATGACCTCTCGTGCCCGTATCTGTACTGTCAGGGCTGAGAAAAGGGTTCCGAGCGCGGATAAACCCATTGTCGCAACTAAAAATATTAACAGAATAATGGGGAGTTTATCAAGTATATCTAGATTAAAGAAAAGGATGAAAAGGGGAAACAAGATGATTTCCGCCAGAAGCAGGAAGAGAATATTTCCAAATAATTTCCCGAGATAGATGGCTCCCTTTGAGACCGGTGCCATCTGGAGGTATTCCATGCAGTCATTCTGAACTTCAGGCAGAAACGATTTCCCGAGTCCGATTATTCCGGTAAACCCGAATGCCACCCAGATGATTCCAGGCATGAGTTCTTTCGTGGCCGCCTGATCCATTGAAAAGCTGAAACTGAAAATGAGAATGACGGCCAGTGCGAAAAAAAACATGGAGGAGACGTTTTCCCGGTTTCGGATTTCACTCACCAGATCTTTCCAGACGATCCATTGAATTACCTTAAAAAATTGCATGTTCCTCCAGAAGGCTCTTGACAGAAATTTCTTTCAAATTTCCGTTAATCAAGACGCCCGCCTGATGTGCCACCTCGGCTGTTTTAATTCTTTCATGCGTTGTCATGAGGATGGTCATGCCTTCACGGTTAAAATCCCGGATGCATTGATTCAAGGTCTCGACGCCCCGCTCATCGAGAGAAGAATACCCTTCGTCCAATAAGAGAACTTTGGGGCGAATGAGTATGGCTCTCGCAATGGAAAGTCTCTTCTTCATCCCCGCAGAGAGGAAGCGGCTTTTAAGCTTTGCAAACGGACCGATCCCGACCCGATCCAGCGCGGTTTTTATTTCGAGCCGGGAAGGAGAGATTCCTCTGATTTCAAGAGCAAACTGAACATTTTCCTCCGTAGTCAAATCATCATAGAGGTAGGAGCCGTGTCCGATGAGAAAGATCTGCTCCCGGACCTTCATTTTTTCGGACAGGCCCTGAAACCCCTGGATTTTGAAATTTCCCGAGGTGGGACGGATCAGGGTCGCAAGAATTCTGAGCAGAGTTGATTTTCCGGCACCATTTGGACCGAACAGGGCATAACAGCTCCCTTCCCGGATCTCAAATGAGACGCCCCGCAACACCTGATGGTGCTGGTAAGATTTGATGAGCTGATCTCCGGAAATAGACATAGGGGAATAAAGGGAGAGGCTAGAAATTAAGAATCTTTCAGGGTTTTCAGGTCAGATTCAACCATGATCCGGACCAGTTCTTTAAATGTCACTCCGTGATTCCATTTTAACTTGCTCTTTGCCTTGCCAGGATCTCCGATTAAGAGATCCACCTCGGCAGGCCTGAAGAAAAGGGGATCGGATACGACATGGTCCTCCCACTGAAGTCCCACGGTTTCAAAGGCAATCTGGACTAATTCCTTAACGGTATGGGTCTCCCCGGTTGCGATGACGTAGTCATCCGGTTCGCTCTGTTGAAGCATCAGCCACATGGCTTGAACATAATCTCCGGCAAATCCCCAGTCTCGCTTGGCGTCCAGATTTCCCATCCGGAGATTTTTTTCCAGACCCAGTTTTATTTTGGCCACGCCGCAGGAGACCTTCCGCGTTACAAATTCCAGACACCTTCGGGGGGATTCATGATTAAATAGAATTCCGGAACAGGCGAAAAGATCATAGCTTTCGCGATAATTGACGGTAATGAAGTGTCCATACGCTTTAGCAACCCCATAGGGACTCCTGGGATAAAATGGCGTCTTTTCATTTTGAGGAATATCTCTGACCTTTCCGAACATCTCGCTGCTGGAGGCCTGATAAAATCGGGCATCCGGTTTCTGTTTTCGAATGGACTCCAGAATGCGGGTCACTCCGATGGAATCCACTTCGGCGGTCAGAATCGGTTGATTCCACGATGCCGGAACGAAAGACTGGGCACCCAGATTATAGACTTCATCCGGCTGGGAAATCTTAACCGCTTCATCGAGAGAGGAAGGATCGGTTAAATCTCCCTGAATCAGCTCAATCTGTGGAAGGATATGGGCGATTCGATCCCATTTCTCGACGCTGGACCTCCGGACCATACCATAGATCTTGTATCCCTTTGTCAGTAGGAATTCAGCAAGGTAAGAGCCATCCTGGCCCGTTATCCCTGTAATCAACGCTTTTTTCATCAGACCCTCGTCAAACTCTTGTTAGGTTATTCCGCTCAATAAAAAAAATTAGAATACCATTGTTTTCCCGATATTCAAAATACTTTTGAAATTCAACTACCTTTCCCTGTTATGTGTCGTCACGGGACGGGTCATCCGGTTTATTCGATCCCCGGTTTGGGGGAGACGTGGGCCCTAAGGCGAGGGAAATGAGAATGAGAGAACCGATAAAGAGCAAAAACGCGAGGGGAATGAGATAAAATGAAAAGCTGAGGGTTATCGCGAGAAAGATTCCCAAAATTCCAAATAGAGCAGCCAGACATCCTAAACAGCCTTTCACTCCAGGCATGGGCACGTCTCATGATACTTAACGGGGCGTCAGATTTTTTTAACAGAAGGGAAGAGAGAGGAGCCGGAGGAGAAAACGTGGCTATTTTCTAATTTTTTCTTCTTGTTCCTGACGGGTCTTGCATTCAATACAAAGGGTGGTGACAGGACGGGCGAGCAATCTCTTGGTTGAAATTTCCTCGCCGCAGCTTTCACATATTCCAAAGTTCCCCGCGGAGATTCTTTCCAGCGCCTCGTCAATTTTCTTAAGCAGTTTCTGTTCTCTCTCCTTGATTCTGAGAAGAAAATTCTGATCTGCCACTGCCGTGGCCTGGTCCCCCAAATCAGAGTAATTCTCGCTTCCCGGATTCAAGCCCCCCCCTAATATCACGCCCGCTTCGGCCAAAAGAGCGCTTTTTTGTCTCTCGAGCTCTTTTTTGATTTCTTCAAACTTATTTTTCTTAGGTTTTTGTGTCATAAAATCAGCCTCGACTGTCAATTAGGTATGCCATTTTATCCACAATTCACGTGGCATGATCGTATTCGTCCGGAATGGATTCTCAATGTCAAATTACCATACAACTCATTGATTTTTAACACGAATTAGGAAAAAACACCGTGAGTTCCGAAGATGTCGAAATTTGAATTCTTCGGAATATATCAAAGTTTATAGCCAGAGTCAAATTAAAAGGAGATTCTGGAAATTCCGGTTCATTGACTCTATTGGAGGGGTAGTCTATCATTTAAAGATGGAAATGAAAATGAACAAAGAGAACCCTTTTTCAGGGAAATTGGTGACTTTTATCGTTGGAAAATCGGATCTTAATCTTGAAACGAGCCAAACCAGCGAAAGCAAATCGATTCGAAGAGCACCCAATTATCCTGATGTCATTCCGAAACAGAAGGGAATCAAAGTCTGGAACGAAAAGATCGATCAACGGGAAGCGCAATTCCTGGTCAAAGCGTATCTTCCGAATATCATCATTGTGGAAGGGACGGTTTTGGTCAACGACTTTCTTTCCCCTGTAGTTTTTGAAATGAAAAGGACACTTCTCGGGTCTTGCCGAAAGGTCTTGGCGGAATTTCGCTGCCTTCCTGATTTTGACGAAGAATACAGCGTTTACTGTGTTTCAAACTATTCGGGAGCAAGAGAAAAATTTATCGAGACCTATGGCGAAGCAATTGCCAGCCTCCTCAAAAATGAAAGAAATCCGCTGGACGAGGAAGAAATCAGGCAGACCCTTCAAAGTCAAATCAAGTATGGTGTGGACGATTTGACCATTGTCGATTGGGATGGCGCTTTTCTCATGGATATGAAGGAAGACTTTGAACCCAATATCGAATTATTTGAAATCGCGAATTACCAGCTACTCAAATCCAGAATATTGGATGACGAACTGGACAGCCGGTTAAAAATCACCGCTTCCTTTCTAAGCGGAGAAAAAAATGGATTCCTGTTCGGATCCAAGTTGTTAAAACGACTCCTGCGTGAAATCATCCAGATTCGAACCACTTCGATTCTGGAGTCTGCGTCAATTGAACAGAATATCAAGCTGATCGGAGATTGGTATTCAGCCCGACTCTATCATTTGATCTCCAAGAAATTTCATCTTGAGGATTGGGGGAAAAACATCAACGAAAAACTGGATATCCTGGAAGATGTCTACGTTATGGCTTCCGACAATTTTTCAATCTCTTTTAGAACAACTCTGGAATTCATCCTTATCGCGGGATGGTTTGTCCTTTTAATGGGATGGTTCTTTCTATTTTATCTTGACTTGAAAAAAGGAGGATAAATTCATTAAGAAACTTATCCTCGCCTCTTCTTCTCCCCGTAGAAAAGATCTGCTCTCCCGGTTCGGTCTCCCATTTGAAATTATTCCTTCTGACGTGTCAGAAAAGGAATGGGAAGGCGAAGACCATGAATCGTATGTTCGGAGAATTGCGCAATTGAAGGCGGATCACGTGGCGAGTCGGAAAAAGGAAGCGTGGGTCATCGGTGCGGATACCATTGTCGTGGTCGGAGAAGTCAAGATGGGGAAGCCGGCGACCGGAGGAGAGGCCCGAAAGATGCTGCAGCTCCTTTCAGGGAAAAAGCATGTCGTGATGACCGGCGTTGCATTGATCTGTGCAAATCAGCACTATTGTGAGTCTGTAGTTGAAAAAACAGAAGTCTGGTTTAAGACGATTACCCCATCTGAGATCGAGCAGTACATTTCGACCCCGGAGCCTTATGATAAAGCCGGAAGCTATGGGATTCAGGGCAAAGGAGCGACCTTTGTCGACCGGATTGAAGGCGAAGTTTCGAATGTCATGGGCCTTCCGCTTCGTCGAATCAAAATCCTGCTTGAAAATTCGGGGATCCTTAATGTTTCCCATAAAAATTAACCCTGGTTAATACAAAGGAGTTCACAGCGATGAAAGCAACTTTATTTGGTCTCATTTCGTTTGCGTTTATCCTGCTCATGGCATGCAGTTCGAAAGAGAATCAGGCGGAATCTCCGGCAGCGGTTGGTTTGAAGGTGATCGGTGAGACGCCGTCCGGGCTTCTCAAAGGTGAAACGCTCTTTCTAAGCCGTTGTTCGGGCTGCCATGGCGAGAAAGGAAGGGGAACCGAAAGAGGCCCGACATTCATTTCCCCGATCTATCATCCGGACCACCATGGCGATGACTCCTTTATTTTAGCCGCACGAAACGGAGCCAGGGCACATCATTGGCAATTTGGAGACATGCCACCGATTCCCGGCATAAGAGAGGATGACATGAAGGAAATTATTGCGTATATACGCTGGCTCCAGAAAGAAAATAAGGTTTATTGATCGGCAAAACGGGAAAGGGTGCCTGCTGTGTTCTCGAGTCTCGACTTCGTCAACGTATATCCCTATACGCCTCCGTCGTCTCGATTCTGCGGCCTGGCATGAACCCTTTCTCGTTATGCCGATTCCCCTGAGTGGGAAAGGGTGCCTGCTGTGTTCTCGAATCTCGACTTCGTCAACGTATATCCCTATACCCCTCCGTCGTCTCGATTCTGCGGCACGACATGTTCCTCATTTTGGTCCATAAGAAAATAAATAGGAAAAAGAGGTTGTCAGGAGCGATGTTTTATGATAAATTGAGAATAGCTATCAATTTCAATTTACGATTTTGTGCCGGATGCTATGGAAAAAGAAGCTGAAATCCTAAAAAAACATATTCAGGTTCATCAACTCAAGTTGACGCGCCAGCGCCAGGTCATCCTGGACACATTCCTTACCTTGCCACGACATGTTTCGGCGGAAGAGCTTTATGAAGCGAGCACCCGGAAGAACCGGTCGATCGGATTGGCGACGGTTTATCGGACGCTCCACCTCCTCTGTCAGGCTGGGATTGTTCAGGAGAGAGAGTTTGGAGACGGCCAGGCACGCTATGAGATCGTTTCAAATCATAGTCATCATGATCACCTGGTCTGTTTGAGTTGCGGACGGATTATTGAGTTTGAAAACATGGATATTGAAAATTTGCAGGAACAGGTGGCCAAAGAACATTCGTTTATCATCCAACGGCATAAATTGGAGTTGTATGGATATTGCAAGACGTGTCACAGATCAACAGCGCATGGAAAAAAACTCAGGAAAAATAAATGAAAACCAGGTTTTATGTTTTCGCACTTTTATTGGTATTTGGCGCGACTCTGGGAGCAGGAGAAACGACGATAAAAACTACAATCCGGAATCAAAGGTTTATACCGGATGAGATTCGCATTAAAGCGGAAACAAAAGTCATTTTTCAGATTTCGAACGAGGATAAAGTTCCGGTCGAGTTTGAAAGCAGCGATCTCAACAAGGAGAAAATGGTACTGCCTGGCAAAACTTTGGAAATAGCGCTTAAAGGACTCAAACCGGGAATATATGAATTTTTCAGCGACTTTGGACCGCAGGCCTTACGAGGGAGAATTATCGTCGAATGATAGGAACATTTATTATCAGTTGGAGAGAGTCGATTGAAGCGGCGCTTCTGGTAGGTATCCTGATGGTTTATTTGAAGAAAATCGGACAGGAGAAGAGCTTTATTTTTATTTATATGGGCGTAATATTCGGAATCATTGCCAGTCTCCTTTTTGGATATCTTTCTACCCGGCTCAGCTTTTTATTCGAAGGGGGAAGAGAAGAAATATTTAGTTCGGTAATTCTTCTGTTTGCGGTGGTGATTCTGACTTACATGGTGATCTGGATGTCGGACCAGGCGAAGCACATTAAGGGGAAAATTCATCAGAAAGTTGACGCCGTGATGGAGCAGAAAAAGCTTTGGGCGCTTACCTTTCTGGCTTTTACAGGGGTCTTTCGGGAAGGAATCGAAACAGTTCTCTTTTTATGGGGAATTTTTATTCAGAACCAGGGAACAAGTTCTCTCTCCTTGTCTTTGTTGAGCGGAATATCCGGTATTGTGCTGGCAGTTTTGATGGCCTGGTTCTTTTTCAGAGGATTCGGACACCTCGTGGATATGAAAAAGTTTTTCCAGATTACAGGTGGAGTCCTCCTGTTCATGTCTGCAGGAATGCTGGTCGCCTCTGTCGGCAAATTGGAGTCCGCCGGATTTATTCCTCCACTTTTGACCCGGATTTGGGATTCCTCGTGGCTGGTGGATGACCGGACTCTGGTCGGCCATCTCTTTTCTGGACTTTTTGGGTATCGGGCAAAACCGACCTTAATGGAAATTCTGGTCTATTTCATTTATTTTTCCTCAATCATTTTCTGGATTCGCCGCCAAAATTTAAGGCGCGCATGATCCAAAGAGCACTCTCGGGTCTTGCCGTTTTAGTCTTGTTCTTCTTTCTATTCAGTGGAGAAGGTAACGCGACTCGCGAATTTAAGGTCTATCCCTCGCAGACTGCGCCGGAAGGAGAAGTCGAATCTTCTTTCTGGAACAACTATACCTCCTCCAACAGCCAACCGTATTCATTCAAGGGAAATCCGGTCAGCAAATCGGACTTAATGGAATATTCTCTGGAACTGGAATATGGTGTCACCGACCGGTTGACGATCGAAGGATATGGGGATTTCGAACAACCAAAGGGAGAATCTTTTCAATATGTCGGAGCAAAAGCGGTTTTGGCTCGCTATCATATTTTCCAGGAAGACGAAAGGTTTTGGGATACATCCATTTATCTGGAATATTCCCTTCCAAACGAGGCCTACAATCCCTCAGAGGAGCTGGAAGCCCGACTTCTCCTGGAAAAAGCAGTGGATCGATGGTCTGTCAGGTTGAATCCGATCCTGAGCAAACCGGTCAGCGGTCCCGAGGTGTCGGGAGGGATTGAATTGGCCTATGCCGCCGGGATTTACTGGAGGATGTTTCACACCTTTGTCCCGGATCTTGAATTCTTTGGGGAGTTCGGAGAGTTGAAAAACAGTCCGAAACATATCCACTATCTCTTTCCGGGTTTTTCAGTCAACTTCGGCACCGGGTGGAAATGGGAATCGGGTATTGGAATGGGAATGACCTCCGAGAGCGATCGGGTGATCATTAAGAACATGATTAGTTATTCCACGATCTTTTAATTTAAAGCGCAAAATTAAGGTTCAAAGTTGCCGAGAGCTCACTAATAATTCTCAACTCCATGCCGAGTGAGAGCCCTTTTTGAATATTAAAATCAAGTCCCCCAAATAGTCCAAGTAGCCCGTCTTGGTCAAAATCAGTCTGTCCACCAGGTCCCAGTGGATCCGCTATTTTTGTGGTCGTTTTCGTAATTTGAAGACCCAGATAGGGGGTCAATTCCGGCTGGTTTTCAAAACTGAGACCTCCAAAAAGTCCAAACTCGCTCCAATCGGCATCACTGCTCAATCCGGGCCCAAAGTCGATAGAACTCCGAGCCAGCGCAAGTTTGGCTCCCCCGCCAAATTTAATATGTTCCCGCTTGACTTCTCCTAACGTTGCTTTGGCTCCGATTTCGACGCCGAGACCATATTTCCCGTCCGCGGTTCCGCTTCCATAATCGATGCTTTCATCTGAAAATCCCGCATTTCCAAAAAAGCCCATATTCCGATCAATCCCGTATTTAAAATTAAAAAGAAGGCGATCGCCCTTGCCGGTAATCTTGTATCCATTGGACTTGAAATCTTGGGAATAAATGTCGATCGTCGGGCCGATGGTCAACTGCTGGGGAGAGGCCTGATTCGTCGGATTTCCAATCGGGAATGCCTGCGCCGCGAGGGGGATGGAGGTGATGAATAGAAAAAGGATCAAGGGTAATTTAAATCGAACGGTCATCGTACTTTCCTTTCTAATAGAATTCGTTAAAACTGGTCTTTTTGTAACACAGGAATAAATCTGTTTGCAAGTTGAAACGGGATTTCTGTTGATTCCATCCCGGGGCTCTTCTATGATTTGAGCTACGTACTCTGGGAATCCAGCTCATCATCTTGCCCATAAGGAACTCTTTAATGAAAGAAGAGATCTGGTTACTCATTGGACATGGGAGCCGCGATCAGGAAGGAAATGAGGAATTTCTCAAACTGGTCGAGAAATTGAGAAAAAAGAACAGGTCCAGAAGGATTGATGGTGCATTCCTGGAGTTGGCAGAGCCGAATATGAGAGAAGTTCTCGACGGGTACGGTGATTCTGGCCGAAAAACGGTCTGGATTCTGCCGCTGCTTCTTTTTGGCGCAGGACATTCCAAGACTGAAATCCCGAAAGTAATCCATAAGGCACGAATCAGACATCCCCATGTGGAATACCGCTATGGTACGCCCATTGGCATTCATTCTTCGCTCCTTAGGATGGTGGGTGAACAGATTCATCTGACTGAAAAAGGTGCCAGGCCGTTTGGAAGAGAGGAGACCGCGGTATTAATCATCGGGAGGGGGAGTTCAGATCCCGACGCCAACAGTGATCTGCATAAAGTCTCTCGTCTGTTATGGGAGGAACATCGCTTTGGATGGGTTGAGACCTGTTTTATCGGCGTGACCGAGCCAGATCTTCCTACTGGGATAAAACGGTGCGTTCAATTGGGAGCAAAACGAATCATCGTAATGCCTTATTTCATCTTTACTGGAGCGATGATCAAGCGGGTCGAAGCATTATTAGTTGATAGCCGGCCTCTTTATCAGGAGATTGAAATTCTATTGGGTCAATATTTCGGTAAAGATCCGCAATTTCTGGAATTAATCGAAGAGCGGTTTGCCGAAATTAAGAAAGGTCCTGTGTTGATGAACTGTGATTTATGCAAGATCCAGTTTCCGGAGTTAACAGGTTCAAAAATGCTCTTAAATGAAAAGCCTCACTCATGCCGCTAAAGGACATGTCACTTGCCGAACTCTCCTGGACGGGTGTTTCCTTCGGGGCTCTTTGGGGCCTACTGAATTTCGGCCTGGATTACCTCTTTAGAAATGACGGGCTGGACGGGTCAATTCCCTTGCTCATTTTATCATTTTCAGTCGCGGGCGCCTTATTTTCCTTGTTTATCCTTTTTCTGGCCGCCTGGTTTGCCGATGCCGAAAGGCAAAGTCCTTATCTGACCATGATTCGTATCTCTGTTTTAATCTGGCTGATTTCTGTGGTGATGGGAGGAGTCGCCAGCCGATATAATCCTGACCGGTACCATTTTGACTGGATGGATCACTTTTGGGGCGGAAGCAAGGTCCTTCTTCTTGGGTTTCTACTGGGATGGCGGATCAAACGATTGACGCTTAAGCGGTTCGGATAAGATTTGATTTCGACCATATCCATCTCCATTTCGCTTTAACTGGAAAAATCCTTCTCCGCAGGCTTTCCATCGCTCGAAATTTCCACAATTCTCCTGCTTGACTTCGTTTAAAGAATTAAGGTAACATTCAAACTTTTTGCGGATCTGTCAATAGATTCAACAAATTTCAAAAAGTTTAACCTTTTTAAGGATTTCAATAATGAAAATAGGCATTCCTAAAGAGATCGTTCCTCAAGAACGACGGGTGGCGCTCATCCCGGAGTCAGTCAAGAGGATCATCAAGAAGGGATTTGAAGTACAAATCGAAACTGGTGCGGGAGATCTCTCGATCATTCCTGATATCGAATATGAAAAGGCGGGAGCAAAAATCGTTCCCAGTGCAGAAGCCCTTTATGGCGATTGCGAAATCATCTTAAAAGTTCAGAAGCCTTCTCCCAATCCGAAAACCGGCAAAGATGAAGCGGATCTGATCAAGGAAGGGGGTTTTCTGATTGCCTTTCTTCAGCCCGTAAACAATCCGGACCTGATTAAAAGACTCGCCGCTCGCAATATTACTTCTTTTTCAATGGATGCCATCCCTCGTACGACACTGGCCCAGAGCATGGATGCATTAAGCTCCATGGCCACGATCGCCGGTTACAAGGCGGTGCTGACTGCGGCCAATGCAATCGGTCGGTTTTTTCCGATGTTTATGACAGCCGCGGGCACGATTGCTCCGGCAAAAGTGCTCGTCATTGGGGCGGGTGTCGCAGGTTTGCAGGCCATCGCAACCGCAAAACGCCTGGGTGCCGTTGTCGAAGTATTCGATACCCGGCCCGCCGCGCGCGAACAGGCGGAAAGTCTGGGGGTGAAGGCGATCAAAATGGATGAACTGGCCCAGGAGGAGACCGAAACCAAAGGGGGCTATGCTAAAGAGATATCGGAAGAGAGTCATAAGAAAGAGCTCGAGTTGATTAAGAAACATGCCATCGTCTCCGACGTGGTGATTACGACGGCTCAGATTTACGGGAAAAAAGCGCCCATCCTTTTTCCGGAATCCACTGTCAAAGAGATGAAAAAGGGTTCTTGTATCGTCGACCTGGCCGTCGAGCAGGGAGGAAATTGCGAATTGACCGAGGCAGGCAAAGAGGTGATCAAACATGGCGTGATTATCAATGGATTTGTCAATGTTCCGAGTTCCCTCCCTTTTCATGCCAGCCAGATGTATTCAAGGAATATCGAAAAGTTCTTTTTTCATTTGACGAACGAAAAAGGATTCAAACTCGATTTGAATGAAGAGATTACGAAGGGTTCGATCATTACCCATAACCACGAAGTGATATTCGGAAAAGCAAAATAAGCTTTTCTAACGCAGAAAGGAAAAGAATTTATGTTATCTCCCTTGATGGTTGACATTTATGTTTTGATGCTGGCCAGCTTCGTTGGCTTTGAATTGATCCGTAAAGTTCCGCCAACGCTTCATACGCCTTTAATGTCAGGTACCAATGCGATCACCGGAATTTCCCTTGTGGGAGCGTTGGTCGCCGCCGGTCACGAAGGGGGAATGATCACAAAATTTCTCGGACTCCTTGCTGTCATTTCCGCGGCCATCAATGTGGTGGGAGGTTTTATGCTGACCGATCGCATGTTAAAAATGTTCAGGAAGAAGGAAAAATAAAAGATATGCAGAGCCAAATCATTAATATTGTTTACCTCATATCATCCGCACTGGTCATTCTTGGAATTAAACGCCTTGGACACCCGGATACGGCCCGTTCCGGAAATCTCTTCTCCACGCTGGCGATCTTTCTTGCTGTCACCGTGACCCTTCTTAATAAGGAGATTGTAACTTTTAACACCATTCTTATCGGGGCGGTGATCGGCGGGGGAATCGGTTTAATGTTTGCCCGAATGGTGAAGATGACCGAAATGCCCGAAATGGTGGCCATGTTAAACGGATTTGGGAGTATCTCCTCCGCCATGATCGGCATTACCGAATTTTACAGAACGTTTCCGAATCAAAACGGCTTTGACGTCACCGCCATCGTCTTATCGGCGATTGTGGGGACCAGTACCTTTTCAGGCAGCATTATTGCGTTCGCCAAACTGCGCGAATTAATGACCGGGAAAGCGATTCTGTACAAATTTCAGCACCCGCTTAATCTCCTGATGTTCCTCGGTATTGTCGGTTACTCCATCTATCTGCCTTACCAGCCGGACAGCAATTTTTCTTTCATCATGATTAATGTCCTCTCTCTCATTCTCGGCATTACCCTCGTTTTACCCATTGGCGGAGCAGACATGCCTGTGGTCATTTCGCTTCACAATTCTTACTCGGGAATTGCCGTGGTCGTGACCGGATTTCTTTTTAATAACAATGTCTTGATTATTGTCGGATCGATCGTGGGTTCTTCCGGAATGATCCTGACCTATATCATGTGCAAAGGAATGAATCGGTCGGTTATCAATGTGATGTTCGGCGCGATGGCCCAGAAACAGAAAGCAGCAGCTTCCGGTGCCACGGGAGGTCCGAGAGGCGCAGTCAAGGAGTTTTCGATTGAAGATGCGGTTACGGTTCTGCAGAACTGCCGTTCGCTCATTGTGGTTCCCGGCTATGGTCTCGCCGCGGCACAGGCCCAACACGCCGTCAGGGAACTGGGTGATCTGCTTGAAGAGAGGGGAGTGACCGTCAAATATGCCATCCACCCTGTCGCGGGACGCATGCCTGGCCACATGAATGTCCTCCTTGCGGAGGCCAATGTTCCCTATCCGCAGTTGTACGACATGGATGACATCAATGAAGAATTTTCAAAATGCGACGTGTCGTTGGTCATCGGGGCCAATGATGTGGTTAATCCTGCGGCCAAAACGAATCCTGCCAGTCCGATTTACGGGATGCCGATCCTCGATGTGGAGAGCACGAAGACCATCATCGTGCTCAAAAGAAGCATGAATCCGGGTTTTGCCGGGATAGAAAACGAACTGTTTGAAAGGCCCAATACGATGATGGTATTTGGTGATGCGAAAAAGACGGTCAATGAGTTTATAAAAGGGATTAAAGAATAATCCAAAAAGAGAGGGTAAATATGAAAGTGATTTTAAAGGAAGATGTCGATCATTTAGGGAAGATGGGAACACTCGTGGAAGTGAAAGACGGTTTTGCCCGAAATTATCTGCTCCCAAACCGAAAAGCGGTTCTGGCAACGGATAAAAACACCAAGGAACTGGAGCACGAACGAAAGATTATTGATATTAAATTGAAGAAAATCAAAAAAGAAGCTGAAGGACTTGGAGAAAGAATTCAGGCTGTAACGCTTCACATTCAAGTTCAGGCAGGAGAAGAAGACAAATTATTTGGATCGGTTACTGCGCAAGATATTGTTGAAGCCCTTGAAAAGGAATCGATTTCCATTGATAAGAAAAAAATTTTATTGGAAAAACCGCTCAAAGAACTTGGCATATTTCCTGTTCCGGTCAAGCTCCATTCAGACGTAATTGCCAATCTTAAAGTATCAGTCGAAAAGCTGGCCTGAACCACCTTTATTTTGGTTCGTCCGTGATTGAACCGATTGTAGGGCAGGGAGGAGCGAGGAGGGGCACAGCCCCGGTATTCGCACTCTCTGAGCCAGGCGTCGTAATCGGGCGCGCAATGGCTTGGACTACGAGAGGCATTTCGACGATAAATAGCCACTCGCGATATTGTTGTTTATCCTCAAAACAGCGATCGATGACTTTGAAGTGAGACGTTTTCAAAGGTTTTTCAGTGCTTCCGCTCCGAACACCTATTAAACCTTTGGCAGGATCAAAAATGGGGACAAATTCGCCGCCTGTTATGGGATCTTTATAGAGTTTTCTCAGATATCTTTTTGAATCGGGGCTGTTGGGATCTTTTATCAGATCCTCGACCGAATGCGGATATCTCTTAAGTGGATTCAGATTTTTATACTGAGTAATGGCAAATCTGAATTCATTCCCCCGAAATAACAATTCCTTTTCCTTTTCACGCTTGGCGACCGTTTTCCACTGGTAGGCGACTCCGGTTAACGATATTCCGATGATCACAATAAGCGCCATCAGAGAGAGGTAGCTGAACCCGTCCCGGCCCGCGACAGTATTCCAATTGAACTTAACCATTCGTTTTAGAATAGGCTGGAAAGGGACCATTTCTAACACCCAATTTCCAAGGCCAAAACGGAACGCTTATTCATAATATCGATTGACATGTTTTTCTTAAATTGAGTAGAATTCCACAGCGATCATACCGATTTCTTTGTAATATCAGGAAAAAGAATGGCATTGAATAACCGAACTGATTTATCGTTTTATTATAACGCCGTTCGGAATTTTTTTTTAGCTTTTTTATTCATTTTTTTCAGTTTATCTTCTCTTTCCTGTCATTCTCCAGCCGCTCAAAACAAGATCCAAACCTCGTCCAATAAGTCTCTGTCCGTTGCAAAAACCCGTTTCTTGCCTGTCTGGACAAATTACCAGTTAAACGCCGGTGTTCACGCGATTGCATTTGAAGAGCCCCTGATTTGGGTAGGGACGGAACAAGGAGTGATTGTTTATGATACGGCGACCGAAAAAGTGATTAAAAAATTCGACAATAAAAGCGGTCTTCTTTCAAACGACGTGACATCCATCGAAATTGACTCGAACGGCAATAAATGGGTCGGAACCCATGGAGGGGGACTGGTCATCATTGGGGAGGGGCGCAAAAGGGAGATTAAGAAAATCTACAATGTCCCGTTACTTGCCGATCCCTTTGTTTATAAGACACTTTTTGATTCCAAAGGGAGGCTCTGGGTGGCGACCTGGAAAGGGGTTAATCTT
The DNA here is from genome assembly GCA_016194305.1 of Nitrospirota bacterium. NCBI lineage: Bacteria > Pseudomonadati > Nitrospirota > Nitrospirota bacterium. The sequence continues at coordinate 33,065 of JACQBW010000010.1, forward strand.
TATGACGGAAAGCGCTGGATGAAGTTTACGAAGGAAAATGGCCTGGTTGATAACTGGGTCTATTCATTGGGGATCGATCCGAAAGGAACCCTCTGGTTCGGGACCGAAGGGGGAGTCAATTCGTTTGACGGGACGCGATGGGAGACGTTCACTCACCAGAATGGCCTTGGAGCTGAACTGAAAGATATTCCTGAATTTGAAAAAATAGTCAATGCCAGCAGGCACCATGCGTCAACACCCGGCAAGGAAGCTGAAGGGTATAATCCGAACTATATTCTTTCTTTGGCCATTGATCAAAACGGGACGAAATGGTTTGGCACGTGGGGAGCGGGATTATCGCGGTTTGACGGGAAAGTCTGGAAAAATTTTACCATGAAGGATGGGTTACCGGGCAATTTTGTTGCCGATATTTCTGTGGATTCTGACAATGGTCTGTGGATTGGAACGGAAGGAGGCATCGGCTATTTTAACGGAACGGAGTGGACCAAATATACACGGGAAGATGGACTCATCGACGATTCCGTCTTTACCATCGCGAGAGATAAGAAGGGGTCCAAATGGTTCGGCACGCTCGATGGGATCAGCAAACTCGAAAGATTGACCCCTCAGTTATAGGCATCATTTAGTAGTAATCATTGGGAACAGAGTGGCAACTTAATCCTCACGTTTAGAAACGTCGTCTCGCCCCGTCCGGAGACTGTAATAACTCTTTGATTTATTTATAAAAAATAAAGAATAAGAGATGTTGAAACGGTATCTTTTTTGCATATTTACTTGTTAATTTGCGCTTATGAATCGACGATATCTCCTTTTACTGACTTCATTTCTAATCCTTTTGCTCTTCACAATTAATGTGGACGGGGGGACAATTATCAAGTCACGTCATGATCTCAGCGCACTCAATTTCAGGGGATATCGAACGGAAACGGGACCGATGCAGGGAGCAACGTTTAATGATTATGGCGAAACTTGCATCTATTGCCATACGCCGCATAACAGCAATCCGATTGCCCCATTGTGGAACCGGAATCTCCCGAATCCATCAGGCTACCAGATGTATTCCAGCCCCAATTTTGATTCCAAAGTGCCGTCGCCCGATGGCATTTCGCTCGCCTGTCTTTCGTGCCATGATGGAAGCGTGGCGGTTGATTCCGTAGTGAATAAACCAAAATATCATGGATGGCTTGATGCTTCTGTCCATTACAAAATGAACCAGGAGGGGGGAGTCGGTTCCGATAGTTGTGGAAAATGCCACAATCGTCTGGAAGGGGCTTATGGTGGTATCGGGGCGACCGGAATCGGAGGTGCCCATGATGCGACAGTACGTTATTTAGCACGCGACTTACGAGATGATCATCCTTTTTCGATTGCCTATCCCAATACCGATCTTGACCCGGGATTTAATCAACCGATGCTGGTTAAGAAAGATGGGGGACGAATGTTTCCAAATGGTGTGCAAACTTTTGAAGGAAACAAAGTGCAGTGTGCCAGCTGCCATGATCCACATAATCCGGATGAAAAAAATCTCGAAGGGAGGGATCCGTTCTTGAGGACGAGTAATAGGAATAGTGCGCTGTGTCTGACCTGTCACATCAAGTAAACGTGGTTCTGCAGACTGTTGAAAAAACATCATTTGGGTCGTTCTCGTCGCTCGGCAATCCTCACGTACTGATTCTGTACGCTCCGGTTGCCTCGCTCCTGCGGCCTACCAACTGATGTCTTTTGAACAGTCTGGAAAAGTAAGATGTGTTACTAAAATCTCGATGGAAGTGAAAAGGGTGAAAAAGTTGCCTATAAAAATATATCAATGGGGTTGGGTGGTGGTGGGGGTGATGCTGATTGCGGCCTGTTCCGCGGTTCCGGTTAAGAAGACGGAGATCATCTGGCCTCTCCCACCTGATCCTCCAAGAATCAAGTTTGTCAGAACCATCGAATCGGCCGCGGAGGTTGAAAAAAAGAGTTTCGGGAAATCGCTATTAGAATTTCTGGTCGGGAAAGAACCTTTGGTTCATCTTCAAAAACCTTATGCCGTACATACGGACCGGAATGAGCGGGTCTATATTGCGGATTCCGCCTGGCGGAAAATACTGATCTTCGATTACCGGAAAAAAGAGTTTAAATTTCTCGGTCTGGACGGACCGATCGACTTCGAAGGGTGTATGTGGTGGACACCAAGAAACATAATGTCGACATTTTTGATTATGATGGCAAGCTGATCTCCGAATTTGGCGGCAGGGGAGTGAACGATGGACAGTTCAATATTCCAACCAATCTTGCTTTAGATGCGGAAGGGAAAGTGTATGTGATGGACACTTTTAATTTCCGTGTTCAAATATTTGATGCAGATGGCCATTTTTTATCCAAGTTTGGAAGTGTCGGAACAGGCCTGGGGCAATTTTCAAAAGCAAAGGGGATTGGTGTCGACAGCGAAGGCCATATTTATGTGGTCGATGCGTCATTTAACAATATACAGATTTTTAATCAGGAAGGAGAGCTTCTCCTCTTTTTTGGCGATTTCGGAAAGGAGGAGGGAAAATTCTTCCTTCCTGCCGGTTTATGGATCGATGAAAACGATCAGATTTTTGTTGCAGATCAATATAACAAGCGCATTGATGTTTTTCAATTTATGGGAGAAAAATGGAAAGCCAGGGAACAAGCCCGAAAATGAAAAAATATTTCATCAAGGACCCACAGGAATATCTGCTTCGTGAGGGAGCGAAATCGCCGGGATTTCTCCTCTCGTGGATTCTTGTTTTGCTGATTTCAGGAAGCGCCGCCGCATCCGAAGATATCGCTCATACGAAACATAACCTTGCCGTCAATCCCGACATTCAGGCAGGAAGCGGAGCGTATAATCTCAACGGCGACATCTGTGTCTTTTGCCATACCCCGCACGGCGGCCGGCTCGATGTGGGAGGAGGGGCGGCTCCCTTGTGGAATCGAAGGCTCCCGCTTTCTTCTTCGTTTATTCCTTATGACAGTCCGAATTTTGACAAAGCGGGGATCCAGGCGGGTCAACCGAAGGGCGTTTCGCTGGCCTGCCTCTCTTGCCACGATGGCACGATCGCATTTGATTCTTTGATCAATGCTCCGGGATCAGGAGGTTATTTTGTCAGCAATAAACTTCAGTCCGGAGGGCCGGGCGTCAATGTCGGTTTGAATTTTTCGGGTCCGGGTGTCGATCCTTCCCTCAAAACCTTTAAACCCGGAAATCGAACGGATAACACGGCGGGCGGCTTTATCTTTTTTGGATCTGACGGAACGACTCCCAACGGGAATATTGGAGGCACTTCCCCCTTTCCCAATTTGACGGCGGATCTTTCCGATGATCATCCGGTCGGAATGGCGATTCCTGCCTCGGATCCTCAATTTACCCAGATCCTCTCCAATATCAATATCGCGCCGGGCGGCGATGGACATGCCGCGGGCTCGGGGACCAACCATGTTTTCTGGATCACCCGCGATGGCGCGTTACAGCCTGACAAGAGAGACCGGCTTCGGGCTTATCCATCCGATCCGACCAATCCGGATACGCCCTATATCGAATGTGCGTCGTGTCACAATCCGCATGAAGCCAGCCGGCCACTGGGACAGCCGGCATTAACGGATCCGGTTAATCCCATGACCGTCAACAATTCACGATTTTTGCGGGCACCTGATCCGAACCGGCCCGGGGCCAATATGAACGATCGGAACGCAAGCAGCGCCCTATGTTTAAGTTGTCATCAAAAATAGCATTTTTTATTTTCATTATTTTTTTAAGCGGAACGGGCATTAGAATTTTTGCGGAGGAGCAAGAGGAGACCCGAATTGTTGCGGAAGTCAATGGTGCTCCCATTCGCTTCCCGGCGTTCCAGGAAGAGCTCAAAAAATCGAAGTCGAGTTTAGGGCATCGTGAATTTTCTCCAGAGAGACTGGACGAGATCAAAAGGGATGTCCTGGATCACCTCATCGGAAAAGAACTCGTTGTGC
>JACQBW010000011.1 GCA_016194305.1 Nitrospirota bacterium
ACATTAGAATTAAACTGCATATATTTACCGGATTCATGAATTAAGGCGAGCGTATCCCGGTATCCCGCTATTTCCTGTTCAGATCTGTTTTTAGGGGTTGTGGTTTTCAAGACCAAAGCTTCAATCCGATCGTGAGGGGCGTTAATTCCCTCCAATCGATTGGAGGATTCATTGGATTCAATGATCGCAGTCTGTTTTAGACTTTCCAAAATTTCGGGGGACTGTCGAGTGTAAAGCTCCTGTTTTCCACGGCACTCTCCAATGGCGCGGAGTGTTGCCAGTTGATTGGAATCAAATGTGAGCGCAATTAAATAGTTAGAATCGAGTGAATGCATATCATTTTTCCAACAATAAGGTAATTTACCATATAAATAGGGTAACATCAATATAATTTTACCCCATTTATACTCTGGTTTACCCTATTTTAGACACAAACTCCAAGATTTCATCAATTTGGGTGAGCTGAAAAACACCCCGAATTCCCTGAGGATGGAAATTGGTAAAAGGACGATTAATGAGATTCTCTTTTTCGACTTTCCCTTGATTGAGAATAAAGGTCTTGATGATCTGAAGAAATTCCACCTGGTTCGCGGAATAGTCATTATGATGAGCGATAAAGTCGTCAAAAGCTTGCGCAATGACTTCGGAGCGGGATTGAAGTTTTTGGATTCCTAAAATATAACGGATAAAGTCGATAAAATGAGCGTTTTTGTTATCATAGACACGTTGCAAGACCTCCTCAGTGACATACGGATCTTCACTCCTGAGAAGTTCGGCCAGGCGCGAAATATCGTAGTCATCAACCGGCTCTCCTCTTTTAAGTTTTTGCAAAACCTCATTTCCAATTAAAAGGCTATTGATTTTCTCTTCGACTTTGTGACGATACTCTAATACTGTAGCTCGTTCCATTTCCGGACCGAATTCGACCCACTCTCTGACCAGAATAATATCTTCCAGATTGAGCTTTTCCATTTCGTTTATCTTTTTTTGCCGGTGTTTCATTAAACCACGCAAACGGACACGAACCTCTTCGAGACATTCTTCAGAAAGCGCTGCCCAAAACCTTTCTTCTTTAATTTTTCTGATCGTCTCTTCTTCTGCACGAATCTGATTAAGGGTCAAAGGGAGTGCGTCTATTTTCTCGCGAATGGTCTCTTTCATCCTATTTAGAGTTTCATCATCTCTATCCAATAACGCAGTTTGGGTCACGATGATATCGATATCAAAGCGGAGGGCATCGAAATCCTCCGCAGAACGGGTCCGCATTAAGGGGAGTATATTCTTTCGGAGATTCTCGATTTCATGGAGTCCGAACCCATACCAAGCAGTCTCTTCAGCAACAACAGACAATTCCTGGGTTTTTTCTTTTACCCGAACCGTCCCTTTGGGCAGGGAGGCAATATCCGCCCGGATCCCTGAAATGGTCTTTTCAAGTACAAGTTGGTCTCCCACCGTCAGGGCCGAAGTCGCCTTATCAAGCCGAACTCCAAAAAGCCTCTCCGGTACAGAAAGAGTGGGAGAGGGTTCTTTGCCAGGTGGATTCATTTGGAAATAGGCAAAGTTTTTCCAGTGATCGATAATGAGAAAATAAGCTTTATTCTCACCCTGGCCGAAAAGGTTTGGGCAAAGCCGCGTTCCCCTCCCTATCATTTGCCAAAACTTGGCGCGCGAGAAGACGGGCTTGGCAAAAACCAGGTTCACCACTTCCGGAATATCGATTCCAGTATCGAGCATATCGACCGAGATGGCGACTTTTAGCGGATCCTTTGGGTCTTTAAATTGATCGATCAATCCCCCTTCTGTTCCGGCACGGGGATCATGTGAGTCAATCACTCTGGCCAGCCTCCCTTTATATTCGGGATAGAGCTGGTTAAAATGTTCTTCCAAACGCAACGCGTGCTGATGGGAAATCGCAAAGATAATTGATTTTCCTGGACGGGTCCCGGTCTCATCTTTGATGCACTGTTCCATAAACTCACGAACAATCAGTTCATTGGTGCCGGAATTGGTGACCTGTTTTTCGAGGTCTGTTCCTTCAAAATCAATATCTTCCAGGTCTTTTCCCTCTTCGATCAGCTTTTTCTGGATTTGAACCGGAAGTTGTCCCGCTTTAATCCCTTCAAGTTGAAACCGGGATTGAATTGATAACACTTTAAATGGAACCAGGTAAGGAGGAGAGTTGTTTACCGCTTCTTCAAGTGTATAGTTGAAAGTTGGATCTTCGTTAGGAGTTTCAAAAAGCTGAAAAGTGTTACGGTCGATATATTCAACGGGAGTAGCAGTGAGGCCCAACTGATAAGCATCAAAATGGTCCAGAATTTCTTTATAGCGATTATAGATACTTCGATGGGATTCATCCGCCACAACCATATCAAAATAACCTGGAGAAATCGTCGGGTAAAGGCTGTGCATTGTCGGATAGGTGGAGAGATAAACTCTTTTTTCTGGCAACGGCTCTTTTGAAGAGATACGCGCCCAGGTTGCGTTGGGAAGATGTTCCTTGAAGGCATTGCGAGCCTGTTTGAGGAGTTCATTCCGATCGGCCAGAAAAAGAATCCGTTTCACCCAATTGCATCGCATTAAAACATCGATCAATGCAATGGCGACACGAGTTTTGCCGGTGCCAGTGGCCATCACCAGCAAAGCTTTTCGATGTCCTTGAGTGAGTGTTTCTAAAACCCTCCGGATTGCTTCAATTTGATAGGGCCGCCCGACGATCTTTGTATCGATTAGAGTGGTTGAAAGGGGTTTACGTTCTAGATTTTGGAATCGGACCCGTTCCAGGTCGGCTTGGGTATAGAACCCATAGATCTTTCTGGGCGGGTAACGGGAATCATCCCAGAAAAAGAGGTTATTCCCGTTAGTGTAAAAAATAAAGGGACGAGGATGTCCCATTTTTTCGAGGCCATCCGCATACTGTTTAGCCTGTTCCCTCCCAATTTCAGCATCGACGGTTGACCGTTTGGCTTCGACCACTGCCAGCGGTGAACCATCCCGGGCAAAAAGGAGGTAGTCACAAAACCCGGTTTTCGACAATGAACCGAATTGATGAAGAATCGGATGTTCGGAAGTGACCAGAGCAGGATCTTTTACATTCCATCCAGAAGCTTTTAATCGCTTGTCGATGATCTCCTGCCGGGTTTGCGCTTCGGACATCGGGCCCCTTTAAATTTACAAATAAAACTCTTTTCATTATAAATAGTTAGAACCTATTTGCAAACGGGATTTTTGTTAACGGCAGGCCTAAAGAACTCATGATTCCAGATTCAACGTTTACAGGTAACCCTGGACGGGCTCCTAGGAATTTCCACGCGGCGCGTGGAGAATTTCTGTGATCTTCAACAGCAGAGGAAAAGAAAGATCAAATTGTCTCATATAAATGGTTACACCAATTCAAGCCGAACTTTCCGGCCGACAATGGCAGCAGCACGTGTTAACGTTGCCAAGGTCACGCTTTCATTATCTGGGTCTAACAACCGGTCAAGCTGAGCCCGGCTTGTTTCCATGCGGCGTGCCATTTCTATTTTTGTAATTTTCCGTTGCTTCATGGCTTGTTCAAGTTGCCATGCCAAGACACGCTTGATTGCCGTAGCCTGCACTTCCTCGTAAATACCCTCTTCTTTGAGAAAATCATCGAACAAGCTACCGATATGTTTTTTCCCCTTCATGGTCATATACTCCTTTTATTGCTCTATTTCTCTCTGCCGTTGTCGCGCCAAAGCGAGAACATCCGGTGGAGTCTTTTGGGTCTTTTTTATAAATCCATGTAACAACATCATTCGACCAGTGTGAAGGGAGAAAACCACTCGCGCAATCCGTCGGCCTGTCAGATTGCTACGCACCTCCCACAGGCCATCACCCAAAGGGCGACAGGTTGGCATTCCAACGGGCCACCCATATTCAACAGTCGCTATGTCGTTTCCGATGATCCGTCGATCATTTCTCGGCAACTCTTTGAGCCACTCACGTACTGGTTCTTTGCCGTGTGCATTCCGGTAAAAGGTGGCATAAATCTTTTTAATCGGAACCAAGCCAATACCTTTCTCAAAGGGATAAAATAATTATGTATCAAAAAAGATACTTTGTCAAGTTGATTAGATACCGGGCAATAGTTGCATTGACTTCTTCCGCAAACGTCAACCCTAGTCCCCGCTGGCATTGCTCATAATACTCCACCACCCATTGCAACACTGCCTTGGCCTCATCGAGTGAAAAGTCCTATCGCTCATTTATTTGCTTAACAGCCACTTCGGATCGGTGAAGGAAAGTTTTTTAAGAAGAGTTTTGAAAGCCGGATGTTTCATATCATTACTTTACCAAAAGTACCCACTTTTATAAACTGGGTACTTATTGAAAAGTAGGATTATTTTATAGAACCATGCTGTAAAATATTAATGCAAACTAGATATCACTTCCCTCAGCCTTTCTATGGGATAAAAAGCATTTTTCGTGGCACTCATAGGTGTTCGGTTAATTTCGGCATTCATCTCCATCAACTGCTGTCCCTCGGCTCCTTGGGCTTGAAGGATACGGAACTCGTACTGCTTGGCGAAATCAATCATAAAACCAAGAACTTTTCTGTTCTGAGTTTTTGTAAACCCAATCTCTTGATACTCCTGCACAAGTTGGTTTATTAGCTCGGAACGAAAGCCCTCGTGTTGAAGATTGTCTGACAGATGATCGAGGAACAGATTCTTGATGTTTCTCAGATCTTTCTTGAGAATTCCCGGCACCAGAAACGTATAGAGGGTTTCCTCGTTTGTAAAGAGAAGATGTTTCTTTCTCTCAAACCTGAGCAAATTAGCATACCAGTTTCCGAGACCTTCGGTTGTGGGTGGAACATGACATGGTTCAGTAACAGGGCATTCAAGCGCTTTAAGAAGGTTCAAGGTGCAGTGCATCCATCTCATGCCGTCAACCTTTGAAAGATTTTCCCTAATTGAGGATTTTTCCTGTCTTTTAAAAATGTGCCGGCTTCTGATATCTTGATTACCAACTCCGATTCTCGGTAGTTTTTGAGATCGCTATATTTTAATACAAGGTTGATACAAACTAAAGGACAGATAAAAATGATGCCAACCATTCAGATAAGCCAGTCCAAGATTGATCGTATTATCCGTCCTATTTTGGGTCAATACTATGGGTCAGAAGATTCTTATCAGGATGTCCATGTAAAAATTCTCGAGCTTAGTCCTCAATCAGAAGAAGAGATCAAAGCAATTGCCTTAGAAGTCAAAAAGAAACATATAAGAGATTTTCTACATAAAAAGTTCTCGGAAAAAAGCCTCTATGAGCCTATCGAATCTCAAGGAGATGAAAAATTTACTTTCGAAAGCATACTGGCTGATAAAGAAACGGAGGTAGAACCAGAATCCCTTAGCATGGAGCCTGCTGCAAAATCAATTTTAAATTTCCTTATAAAAGAAATGGTCGATGGTAAATCATTGAACTGGTCCATTCTCTCGTTATTGAGAAAATCGTCAGAATTACTCAAACGACATCATCGCAGATGGGAAAAATGGGAAGAGGACATTCTACGAGAAAATTATATCCGCGGAGGCAGTTTGGCAGTTGCATTGTTTTTGAACAGAACTGTAAATGCCATCACTTCAAGAGTGTTTTATTTAGGAATAAGAAGGTATCCGCAACAATTCCAAATCACTAAAGAATATTCAAACGTTCAAGGGGAAAATGTTATTAAGAGAGAACAGTTAAAGAAACGTTCCACTAGAAATAGTGACCACAAGCGGCTTGAAAGTCTACGTGTAAAAAAAGAAAAGCTCCGTTTAGAAGAAAAAGAAGGATTAAAAAGGAAACGAAAACTGAAACATACTCGGTAAATGTTAAAAGCAAAAACTTCCGAGCAACTATCCGGAAAAAAGATTGGAAAAGGAAATGGAAATCGGAAAGGAAGTCGCAATGCCACCTTCCGAAAGGAAAATCGGAAAAGGCTTTCAATTGAAATTTCCGGAAAGAGGAAAGTGGAAAACACCGCTACGGGAAAAGCTGGAAATGGAAATGAAAAGAGGAATCGTATTTCCGCTTGATGATTCCCTTTTGTATCGGTCCTGTGGAGTGAAGGTGAAATATGGATAATATTCATTTTGAAAATACCCGAAAAACAGGAGAAAGATCTTCTATTATATGTCGGCAAAAAAGACTTCATTTAAACCCTTAAAACATTTACGCTTTTTCCTTTTTATGATTTTCGGAATTCAATAGCCTCTTCAATAGATCATTCAATAGAACTTTCAACGTCTGTTTCTGGGTTGAACTGCCCCCGGTTATTTGAGGAAAAAGTCGACTGTTAATTATTTAACCGGAAGAATAAAAGATGGGCTTGCAACGGGGTGAGACAAATTGACAAGGACTATGTCATCTCTGTTATCGAAGTTATTTTGGTGGGGCTTCAAAACTCAATTGAACGACCTGTCCTGTAGCAAAGGATAGCCAGTTTGAATCTGTTAACCCTCCTTTCAAAACCTCTTCAATATGGGAAAAGTAAATTCTCTTGGGCTTTCTTAATGTCTGAGCCGTATACTTTCGAAGGGAATCAATTCGCTCTTTTTGCGAGGTGATCACAAACAGAGTGCTATCTTCAGGCAAAGAGGAGAGCTTTTTCACAAATCTGCTCCGGATCAGGTTTAGCCCGTCCATTTCAATTAAAAGATCTTTACGGCCGGTCTGGCTTTGAATCTTTAATTCCAGGTCAGCATAATGGGTGCCTTTTACATGAAATTGATTCTTCATCTTCATCTGACCATCATCCAGGATAGACAATATTTCGTACCTCTTTGTCTCCCTTTCTTCCCGAAAAATTCTTCGAATGATCAGGGTCAACCAATACTCGTGTTGGAACAGGTGATCCGGAGGAACTTGAATCTTTAAATATATCGGATCATACCCGTGACTCAATAATATTGAAGCTCCCACAGGCGTTAAAAAGCAGAAAAGTTTAGAGGGCATGAAGGGGTAGTAAACCTTCCTGATTATTTTTCTTCTCGCCATAGTGCCAAGCTTGGCGTAAATCTGCTGGAAATGGAGAGAACGCCGCCCGGTATCGAGACCCCGATAAAACTCAAAGGCTTCTTTAATTGTACTTGGACCGAAGGAGAGATGCCGGAGCCATTCGAGGTCTCTCTGTTTGAATCCTGAATACACAAGCGTCATAGAAATTTTTCCTAATTAAAATGCCAGTTCCGATATGTTTTCTCTTTCAAATATATCCCAGTCAGGTATGACCAAAGTATGACCAGACCCCTGGTTATCCACAGAATTGGTGGTAACAGAAAGAAACGTCTGGAAATCTTTAACTGATTGATTTATATTATGAAAACTAATTCCAGTTAGAAATCAGGCCCTTGTGAAAAATGGTTAAATTGCTTTCACACGGCAGAGGTCGCAGGTTCGAGACCTGCATCGCCTATATCTTTTCAATCTCGGAGCCCGAAAGATCCCATTCCTGAAAATTCCTGTCGCTCTCAAAACCATCCGTAATCGCTTCCTTAACAGGGTTCAAGGCCTGATTGCATTTCCCTCCCGATAACTATTTTCTCTTCACTTTCTACTCTGTCAAACCTTTCTATCTCTGATCACTGTCCAAAATAAACAGTTAGTTCGTTGCAGTGTCCAGACAGATAGACGAACTGGAACGCACCCAAATTTCAATGAAAATCACACGTTTCGAAATAGTCAAGTCAAATAGATTAGACAATTCGTCTAAAATAAGCACGGCGCTCCAACCCAATGTCTTCAGATTTAACCTCGTAATAGATTGTTTTTATAAGATAAAATTCGTTCTTGCCAGGTCATCGTTTTGGCCAAAATTCATTGGTACAGGAATTGCTATTTTATCTTAATACCAGGAAGAGAAAGATGACCCATTAAATAGAAAGTGGGCTGACTGGGATAATAAGATAATGCAATGTTCAAGATGTAAAGGTCATGTGGTTATGGAACTATATCAAGATCTGAGAAGTGAAACCGGTAAATGCGGATTTTATGGATGGCGTTGCTTGAATTGTGGGGAGGCTGCGGATTCAAATACTCAGTCTCACCGTTATCAACCGTTTTCTCCCCGGATGCCAAGAATTAGAAAATGGGGACACCGGTTGCTTAAATAGGACTTTAGGCAGGCATGCCTTGAATTAAATATAAAGGAGACTTTAAAATGTTAAATTTACCTAAAAAAGAAGCTGAAGTCAAAACAAGTGCACCCTGGAGATCTTTTTGGAATCGGAGCGCGAAAGAGAGGGAAATGGACCGACTGTATCGGGAAATTTTTGAAGGGCCCTGGTTTAGTTTTGGCTGGCCCAAAGAATTAAGAGCGCTCGAAACCGAAAAGGGCGCTCTCGTCCCGAGGATTGAGGTTTATGAGGATCAAAATGACGTGGTGGTCAAAGCCGAGCTTCCCGGAATGAAAAAGGAGGATCTGGAAATCAAACTTCGAGGGGATATTTTAACCATCAAAGGAGAAAAAACCGTCGAGGAGAAAACAGAAAAGAAAGAATATTTCTATTCTGAATGCAGCTATGGCGCTTTTGAACGATCCATTGAGATTCCAATCAGTGTCTTGGCTGACAAAATTACCGCGAATTTCAAGGATGGGTTATTAGAAATCCGTCTTAGAAAAAATGAAGACGTCAAGGGAAAAGAGATCAATATAAAAGTGGCCTGACGTTTGGCCGGGTCAAATCGACCAGTTCGATCATGCTCGAACTTAAGCAATAACCGGATGTGAGAATCTAAAATGCTGGTTTCCTCTGTGGAAAAAATAGGCCAGACTATCCGGATCAAAAAAATAGTGCTTCCTTTTGACTTTTCGGACTGTTCACGTCAGGCTCTGAATTATGCGGTCTCCTTTGCCAGAGTTTTTGAGGCCAAGATTTTCCTCCTGCATGTCGTGGCCTTATCTCCCTATGTACCTGAAATATCCATTTCGCTTGAAGGAGATCAACTCGGATTGAAAAAAAAACTGAGTGAAATGGTAAACCGGGAAGTGTCCCTGATTAAGGAAATGGGAATTGAGAGTGAAGGATACTGTGTTATTGGAGAACCAACTCTTGAAATTGTCAACTTTGCAGAGGAGCAATTTGCGGATCTGATCATGATGGGTACACATGGACGGACCGGTTTTACCCATATTTTGTTGGGAAGCACCACTGAGCGGGTTATTGAACGCGCACCTTGCCCCGTGTTGACCCTAAAGGTCAAGAGAGAGGCGCCTTTGAAATCTGAAATGCAAACGACAAGCCTAAGCGGGAACGAAAAAAGTCACATCCCTCCTGCAGAAAATAGGAATTCCGGATCTTGTCGGGTCTGTTCCGAGCCTGCACAGGATATAATTTGCGATAAATGCAAGGTTCGCATCCAGGCTGAAGCCTTTGAGCAGAAATCAAAAGTTGAAAGGGCGGGGAAGGTCGAAACAGCCCGGAAATAGCGGATGACACGTTCCGTATCTCCTATCCATTCAAGTTAACAGTTTCCATATAGTCTGCTACCCGGCATCGCCATTTCATTTCTTCTTCGATTCGGTGTCTTAATGCGTCCGCAGGTGCTGGCTCTCCATGCGTAATAAAAGTCTCCTTCGGTGAGCTCTCAAATTGTTTTAACCAGTTCAAAATTTCACGGTAGTCGGCATGGGAAGAAAGCTGGTCAATGGCGACCACCTCCGCATTGACCGGAATATAGTGCCCATGAATTTTTATACTTTTGGCTCCATTCACCATATCCGCTCCCCTAGTTCCCCCTGCTTGAAATCCGACAAATAATATGGTGTTCCTCCCATCGGGAGCAAAAGCTTCGAGATGATGAAGAATTCGACCGCCGGAGGCCATACCACTCGCTGAAATAATGATCATGGGATCCCTCAGGCTGTTCAGTTTCTTTGATTCCTCCAAACTATTGACAAAACGGGCGGCCGATCCCAGATCCCGGCATTGTGCCAAAGTCAATCGATGTTCCTTTTGATGTTCCAAATAGATTTCGGTCGCTTCAACTGCCATCGGACTGTTCAGGTAGACTGGGATATCCGGAATGGCATTTGTAGATTTTAGGCGATGGATGTAATAAAGAATCGTTTGGGCCCGACCCACGGCAAATGATGGAATCAAAAGAACTCCTCCCCGTTTTACCGTGCGATTGATGACTTCTGACAAAACGATGCCAGGGTCTGCCGGATCGTGAAGCCGGTCTCCGTAGGTCGACTCGAGTACCAGATAATCGGTTCGACGGACTACGACGGGGGGATTCATGATCAGATCTTGAGGCCGGCCCAAATCTCCAGTAAATAAAACAGAGGTCCGGGGGCCCGTCAGCTTGACGAGGGAAGAACCGACAATATGGCCCGCCGGCTGGAATCGACAATGAATACTATTTCCAAGGTCTATCTCCTGGTCAAAGTCGACAGGAACTAACCGAAGGAGCGACCGCTCTGCATCCTGACGGGTATATAACGGCCGGGGCGGGACATGTTTTGAATAGCGATGCGCATCAGCAAACTTTGCTTCTTCCTCCTGAAGGTGTCCGCTGTCCGGTAGAAGGATTGAACAGAGATCCCTTGTTCCCTTACTGCAATAAACCTTTCCCGTAAATCCATTTTTCACGAGTAGGGGAAGATATCCGGTGTGATCGATGTGGGCATGCGTTAATACCACAGTATCTATTTCTTCAGCGCGAATGGGTAACGGGGCCCAATTTCTTAATCTGAGTTGTTTGAAACCCTGAAAAAGTCCGCAGTCTACAAGAATTTTTCGTTTACCTTCTACTATTAAGTATTTGGAGCCTGTCACGGTGCCGGCGGCGCCTAGAAATGTAATTTCCATATCTCTATCCCTGGTCCAGTTTTATCCTTGCGTTGATCATGCCTCGCCTTCGGGTTCTAACCTGAGTTGAGCGATTCGCCAGGGAATGTACTTCCATTGCGAACGATTCCCGAAAGGTGTATAAAAAAGGATAACTCAATCTTCAAAAGTGTCCCCCGGTGAGGAAGTACATCATTAAAATCATTTAGAAGTCAAGCTTCCAGTCCGAGCCCAAATGAAACAAGATCGAGATAATTATTTCAAGAATGCCATGAAACTGAAAATAGGTGTTATGGGGTCTGCAACGGGTAAGCTTTCCAAGGAGCAGAGATTGATTTCCTACAAACTCGGCCAAGCGATCGCCGAAAATGGCTGTGTCACGATAACAGGCGCATGTCCCGGATTGCCCTTCGAAGCGGCAAAGGGGGCAGCAGAGGTGGGCGGCCTCGTTGTCGGAATTTCGCCGGCACTCAGCAGATCGGAACATATCATGAGGTATCGTTCTCCAGTAAAGTACCACCATATTTTGATTTACACAGGAAGCGGTCTGATGGGACGAGAAGTGGTCAACATACGAAGCTCTGATATCATCATTATTGTTGGTGGCCGATCGGGAACATTGGGGGAATTTTCGATCGCGTATGATGAAGGAAAGCTCATCGGTATTCTTGAAGGAAGTGGCGGAATCACTTCTGAAATAAAAGATATCGTCAGAATCATCAAAAAGAAAACCGGATCAAAGATGATATACGACAGCAATCCAAATACCCTCGTTCAAAAACTGATCGAATATTTCGCTCAAAAAACATAAATCCTTGAATGGATAAACACCACGTGGAGTCCGTGAGAAGTCCTTAAATATTTGATTGATTTATTCCTTACCAAACGCTAAATTAACATGAGTCTCGCATCATTGTTCATACTAAGATCAAACAGCCTTCGTCTATTTTTGGTATAATGGAATTCTAATGGAACTGACTAAAAAGAGAATTGTCGTAACGGGAGGCGCGGGATTTTTAGGTTCCTATCTGACCGAAAAACTCAAAGTTCGGGGATGCCAACAGATTTTTACTGTCCGGAGCAAGGAGCTTGACCTCACAGAACATGAAAATGTCAAACGTCTCTACCGGGAGTTCAGACCTGATATCCTGATTCATCTTGCAGCGGTCGTAGGCGGTATCGGCGCCAATCGAGATAACCCGGGGAGTTTTTTCTATCAGAATCTCATTATGGGAGCCTTATTGATGGAAGAAGCTCGGCTTTACGGCCTGGAAAAATTTGTCGCTCTGGGAACAATCTGTGCTTATCCTAAATTTACTCCTGTTCCCTTTAAAGAAGATGCCTTGTGGGACGGGTACCCTGAAGAGACAAATGCCCCTTACGGGCTTGCAAAAAAGATGATGCTGATTCAGTCTCAGTCTTATCGACAGCAATATGGATTTAATTCGATTTACCTCCTTCCGGTCAATTTATATGGTCCAAAGGATAACTTTGATACCCGATCTTCCCACGTGATTCCCGCATTGATCAAGAAATGCATAGAAGCCGTTCAACTGGGAAAAAAAGAAATTGTCGTTTGGGGAACAGGACGTGCAACCAGGGAGTTTTTATATGTCGACGATTGTGCGGAAGGAATTCTGCTCGCCACTGAAAGGTATGATAAAGCCGATCCGGTAAATCTGGGTGCAGGATTTGAAATTTCGATCAAGGATCTGGCCGAATTAATTGCAAAACTCTCCGGTTTTACCGGAAAAATTGTTTGGGATGCGACAAAACCGGACGGTCAACCCCGTCGCTGTCTCGATACAACGCGGGCTTTTAAGGAATTCGGATTTAAAGCAAGCACTCCTTTTGAAGAAGGGCTGAAGAAAACAATTGCATGGTATTTTGAAAATCAGGTCTAACAATATTGAATGCCAAACTTTTGCCTTCAATGTGACAACCTTAAATGACAAGGAGTCTAATGATTAAGAAAAGCCTGGCCTGTTTAATTCTTTTGATGTCCATTCAACCCGCATTTGCAATTGACGATGTCAATGACTATCCAATCACCACGAACGTCAGAGGGTTATCCGGTTATTATTATGTCGATTCCGTTCAAACCCTTCAGCCGGGAAAATTTCAGGCCTCTCTTTTTGGAATTGGATTTTCAAATGATGCGGCTGACTATAAAAAGGGGACCGGTGAAGCGGTTTTGTCTGTCGGATTGCTTGACGGATTTGAAGGCGCTCTGGTTATTCCCTATATTGTACAAAGCGGAAGCATGAATGGGCTGGGAGATATCAAACTTGCAGGCAAAATTCATTTATTGGATCAGCTTGACGAAGACATTCCTGCTCTGGCTCTTGCCGCTTCTATTGAATTTCCCACCGGAGATAATAATAAAGGTCTTCGGATCGTCAACAGTTACGGAGCCGATCTGATGCTGGTCGCCCAGTCTAAAATCGATCTTCCCGATTATTCATTTAATCTGGTCGCCGAAGGGGGCATTTATGCCCAGGATATCAGTCAAACAACAGAGGAAAGGCATGCTCTGTTTGGAGCCGCCGGTCATTTTCCACTCGATGATATATGGGTCATCATTGTTGAAGGAGTGGGTACCAGCGGATATGGAAACAGTCTGGACTATACCACCTTTTCCGGTTCGTTGCGCCTCTTTATGAAAAAGTTTACTCTGACTGCGGGCATTGCGAGAACTCTGGCTACTGGACAAAATGCTTCAACCGGCAACAGCGTGCAAGGTTCTCTCAACTTTCCGTTCTAGAGACAACAGAGCAACAACCATTCTGCAGTAGCCGGTTTTTAAAAACGGTGCGATCTGCAGGTTGTTCAAAAACCTCCAGATACTAGGCCGCAGTTTTAAGGGCGATTGAGGCGTACATTACAAAGTACGCTGAAAACGGCCGAAAAACGAGAATGCAGCAGATGGACTTTTTCAACAACCTACTAGTTTCCCGGTTTGGGTCTTCTCGCTCTGGTCATAACCGGCATCATATAGACCTCTTTGCCTCGAAGCGCCTCTTTTTTCTCACCGAACTTTTTTTCTCCGGCTTTTTCTCTTTTTTCGGACTCTGATCCCCGATGTTTGCGCTGAAATCCCCGGTCCGCCCGCCCATCCCGGTCGCGATATCGAGAATCGGTTCGAGATTCGGAGCGGAAGCCTCTTTTGAATTCATCCTTATCGTTGTTTTCGACAGGTTCAACATGGTCAAACAGGTAAAGAAGCGCCGAAGCGACATCCTCCGGTGTATAAACCGAATAAAGCTCTTTTAACCAGGGGGTATATTTTTTGACGGCTCCTTTATTTAATACCTCAGCGATCTTGTTTTGAACGCCCTTGATTCGAGCATTTTTCACCTCGTGGTCTGAAGGAAGCTCTTTCTTGTCGATTCGAGTTTTCGACTGCGCCTGGATCGTTTTAAGGTCCCTGAATTCATGAGGCGAGATCAATGTGATTGCCACCCCTTCCATACCCGCACGGCCGGTGCGGCCAATCCGGTGAATATAGGTTTCAGTATTCTTGGGAAGATTGTAATTAATGACGTGAGAAACCGCCGACACATTGAGCCCACGGGCAGCGACATCTGTTGCCACCAGAATTTTCACCGTACCATCCCGGAATTTTTTCATCACCTTGTCCCGTTGCGCCTGACTCAGATCCCCGTGGATCGCTTCACTGACATGGCCGGCTTTGTTTAAGCGGGCTGTCAGTGTATCCACGTTTTGCTTGGTTTCACAGAAGATAAGCGTCAGAAGAGGCTGATGGACATCGAGAATCCTACAGAGGGCGTCAAACCGGTGGTGTCCGGAAGTTTCATAATAGAATTGCGTGACGCTTTCAACCGTAACATTTTTCTTGCTGATTCGAATTTCATGCGGGTTTCGCATATATTTACGTCCAATCTGTAAAATTGGATCAGAGAGAGTGGCTGAAAATAAAAGAGTCTGCCGTTCTTTTGGCGTCTCATTTAAAAGGGTCTTGATATCGTCTATAAAACCCATGTCCAGCATAATATCGGCTTCGTCCAAAACAACAGTCTGGACATTTTGAAGGCGAAGGGTTTTGCGATTCAGGTGATCGATTAATCTCCCGGGCGTTCCCACAACGATGTGAGCCCCCCTTCTCAAACCGTCCAGCTGGACAACGATAGACTGGCCTCCGTAAACGGGCAATGAATGGATTCCTTTGTCTCTGCCGATCCGGTTGATCTCTTCAGAAACCTGGATTGCCAGTTCCCGGGTCGGCGCCATAATAAGCGCCTGGACTTTTCGGTCCGATGGGTCAATTTTTTCGATAATGGGAATGCCAAATGCGGCTGTTTTTCCTGTACCAGTTTGAGCCTGTCCAATGACATCGGCACCGTTTAATGCATATTCAAGCGTGCTGACCTGGATGGGAGAGGGCTCTTTAAAGCCCATTCGCGCCAAGGCTTTCAATACGAGCGGGCTTATTTTAAAATCCTCAAATAAAATCTTCTTTTCGGAAGAAAAAGCCGGACTGGGGATTTCGGGGGGCATGGGTGTAGAATGAGATGGGCGCATCTCTCGCGTCAAACTATCCATTATTGTTTGTTCCATTCCTGGTAAAAGATTAGTTTATGTTGAAAGGAGTGACTCAGACAGATCAAACAAGATTTGAGAGGACATTTCAGCAGAAACTAACGTGATTGCCTGGCGCAATCATCTGTTTATTAAATTATGACTTGTGACTATATCTCATGCGGTGGTGAAATTGCAAGTAAATTATTTTTATGTCAGGCCGATTTTGAAAAAAGCTTTTTTGTTGTTCTCCTGTTTCAAAACTTGTATGATGCCGACAAGGTATTTGAGGATAAGATAGATAGGGTGTACCAGGCGTAACCTTCTATCAAGGCAAACTGCCGGCGACGGCAGGACGCAAAGCCATCGGGTCTCACCTTTCTGTTTGAGATAGCCGGGTTGCCGAGGTGACAAGATTGTCTTGTCGTTTCGGCAATCCGGCTTTTTTTACGTTTAAACGAAAATGAGCGAATGAGGGTAGATGCCTACTAAAGTCTTCGAAACCAATCGCCGGAACTTCAGAAGAATAGAAGTTGAATTAAAGGGTTCCTTTAACATACTCGGTCAGGAACAAAGTGAAGGATGTGCAGAAATTCAGAATGTGGGATTTGGTGGGGCCATGTTTATCGCCTCCGCTCCGTTAAACCGTGGGGAATTAATCGAAATGACGATCTACTGTCGTGAAATCGAAATTCCTTTTCACGCTCAGGTAGTCTGGATTGAAACATTGACTCCTAGTTTACCCGTTGAATTTAAGTTTGGGGTCAAATACACAAAGATTTCCGCGTTAGAACAAAATTACCTGTCTTTGATTATCGGTTCGATTAAAAAATAGTTCAAAGAAGAGAACTCAGGTGTCAGGAATTCATACTGTTCGATTCTCTCGAAACGAGGTATTGGTAAAGATCCTGATGCTCAGTCGCATTGATTTCATTTTCAAATTCTATGCCGATGCTGCCAAATTCTTTTTTCTTTTCTTCCGTTCGGATCTTTCCGGAAAACTGATAGTCGACCGGTCCTTTTCCCACGTCACAGAATAATTTGATTTTGACTCGCGATCCTTTGATCACCTTCTCTTTTGTGTAAACTCCGATGCCCCGTCTCGAGATTTCTTCTATCGGACCGGATATTCGGGTCTCTGATTCAAGCATTTCAATTAGCGCCAGTCCGGATAATGGAATTCGAGGATATTTTCGGTTGAATTCTGCCATTCATGACTCCTGTCTAATTGGGGGATTCTTTAAAGATATCGTATCGTCTGGACCTGTCAAACCGAGGAAGGAGTTACTTCTTTTTTTCTTCCAACTTTTTTAAACGGGTTTCCACAATAAAGCGGTTCGGATAACTAGGCAATATTTCCCGGAAAGCCTGAATAGCCTCCTCCTTTCGCCCGATCTCTTCGAGACAAACACCACGCTCGTATTTTGCTTCAATCCAGTATGGGGAATCTGAAAAAGTCTTGATAAACGCCTCCATTCCCTTCAATCCTTCTTCGTACTTTTGCTCAATGAGCGATGTCATGGCGACCTGAAATGAGGCCCGGTCGACCCATTTTCCCTTCGGATATTTCTTGATCAGTTCTTCCCATTCTATTTTGCTCTGTGCCAAATCACCCTGGTTGAAGTAAATGTCCCCGATCTTATAAAGATATTCATCTTCGTTGAGATGATCCGGGGTTTCTTCGATGAGCTTTTGATACTCTCCGATTGCCAGTCGCGGTTCGTTAAATTCCTTTTCATACATTTCGGCAAGATGCCCCCGCGTGGAAAGAACGAAATCTGACGCCGGATAGTCGACGATGATCTTGTGAAAGTAGTCGAGACCTCTCTGGGGCTCTTTGAGATATAAATAGGAAATCATCCCGGCCCAGTAGTAGGCTTCTGGGGCCTGCCGGCTTTTAGGATAACTTTCTGCGATCTGGAGGTAAATCGAGCGGGAGGTCTGGTAGTTCCCAGACCGGAATGCTTTTTCGGCCTCTTTGAGCTGAGTTTGGACTTGGTGCGAACAGGTAGATAAGGAAAGGACTATAAAGATCAGGATTCCGGCCGCAGAGACGTAGGTCACTACGTCTCCTCTTTTCAAGATTCCTGCTCCGGGTCATTCTCATCTTCTTCCTTCTCTTTCTCAACCAACATAGCCGTGGCGACAACCCGGTCCTTTTCCCCGACATCGATCAACTTGACCCCTTGAGTGTTGCGGCCGATTTCTCTGAGAGTATTGATCTTAAGCCGAATGATCTTCCCTTCCGCAGTAATCAACATCACATCTTCATTGTTAGAAACTTGAAGGATGCCCACAACATTGCCGTTTTTATCGCTCGTCTTTACCGTGATAATCCCTTTTCCCGCACGTCCTTGAACCCGGTATTCCTTCAGCGCGGTCTTTTTTCCAAATCCTCTGTCCGTGACAGCAAGAATCGAAGCGCCTTCTCGTTCATCAATAATCTCCATCCCGACAAGCTCATCTCCCTGATCCAGGTTCATTCCACGGACGCCACCCGCCGTTCGACCGGTCGGACGTACCGAATCTTCCTTGAACCGGATTCCGATTCCAGAGCGGCTCCCGAGAAAGATTTCCTCATGCCCGTTGGTAAGTTTTGCAGAAATCAGACTATCCCCCTCATCCAGTGAGAGCGCGATGATCCCGCCTGCACGTACATTGCTATAAGAATCCAGTGTGGTCTTCTTAATAGTCCCTTTCCGGGTCGCAAACACGACAAAACGATCTTCCCGAAATTCTTTCACAGGAAGAATCGCCGTAGGTAGCTCATCCGGACCCAGCGACAAGAGGTTGACCAGCGCCTTACCTTTCGAGATGCGGCTTGCCTCTGGAATTTGATAAACTTTCTGCCAGTAAAGCCTCCCCTTGTTCGTAAAAAAGAGGATATAATCATGCGTATTTCCCACGAAGAGTTGGCTGACAAAATCCTCTTCTTTTGTTCCCATGCCGATTTTTCCCTTGCCCCCTCTTCTTTGGGAACGGTAGATTGAAACGGGATGCCGCTTGATATAACCGGTATGGCTGATCGTAATAACCATCTCCTCGTCGGCAATCGTATCTTCGAGATTGATCTCGGCACTCTCCGCGATAATTTCAGTTCGCCTCGGGTCGCCGTATTTCTCTTTCACCGCCAGAAGCTCCTCCTTGATGATCTTCTTGACCAATGCTTTGCTGGCCAGGATCGATTTCAGATATTCAATTGTTTTCAGCAGCTCCTGATACTCTTCGATCAATTTCTGACGTTCCATCGAAGTGAGTCTCTGGAGACGCATATCGAGAATCGCCTGGGCTTGAAGGGTAGAAAGTTCAAATTGGCGCATCAACCCTACCCGCGCCTCCTCCGGAGTCGGAGAGCGTCGGATTAAGCTGATCACCTCGTCAAGATGATCAAGGGCGATCTTGAGTCCTTCAAGAATGTGTGCCCGATCTTCCGCTTTACGAAGTTCAAAGCGCGTCCTGCGAATGACGACATCCTGGCGATGATTGAGAAATACCGTGAGGATTTCTTTAAGATTCAGGACTTTGGGTTGATTGTCCACCAGGGCAAGCATAATGACACCAAATGTCGATTGCATCGCGGTATGTTTATAAATCTGGTTTAGGACGACGATCGAGTTTTCTCCCCGCTTGGTTTCAACAACGATCCGCATACCATCTCGGTCCGATTCGTCGCGCAAGTCGGAAATACCTTCAAGTTTTTTATCGCGGACCAACTCAGCGATTTTCTCAATCAGTCGTGCTTTGTTAACCTGGTAAGGAAGCTCGGTAATGATAATCGCCTCACGATCAGATTTTCCGATCTGTTCCGTCCGGGCTCGTCCCCGCATCTGAATAATTCCTCTGCCAGTACGGTAAGCGCTTTGAATGCCGCTAAATCCATGGATAAATCCTCCCGTTGGAAAATCTGGACCTTTGATGGCTTCGCAAAGCTCATCGATTGTCGTATCTGAGTTTTCCAAAAGGAGCGTGGCACCATCGATAACTTCTCCGAGATTATGCGGAGGAATATTCGTTGCCATTCCCACCGCAATCCCCGCTGACCCATTGATGAGAAGATTAGGAATTCTTGACGGTAAAACCAGCGGCTCGATCGTGGATTCATCATAGTTTGGACCAAAATCTACAGTCTCTTTATCAATATCGGCTAACATCTCTTCAGCCAGCGCCGCCAGTCTCGCTTCGGTATAGCGCATCGCCGCTGGCGGATCTCCGTCAATAGAACCAAAATTGCCCTGGCCATCTACGAGCATATAGCGCATGTTAAAATCCTGTGCCATTCGGACCATCGTATCGTAAATGGCCGTATCGCCATGAGGATGAAAGTTACCCATGATCTCTCCGACGATTTTCGCCGATTTCCGATACGAGCGGTTATGAAGGAGACCCATTTCATTCATGCCATGAAGGATTCTTCGATGAACCGGCTTTAGCCCGTCACGGGCGTCGGGAAGTGCCCGCCCCACAATGACTGACATCGAGTAGTCAAGGTAGGATGTTTTCATCTCCTCATCGATGGGGATATCAATTTCCTGATTCTGACGCTCCTGGGGATCTGGCAAGTTTTTCTTCCTTCCTAAATGTCTAGATTTTTCACTTCAAGAGCATGTCTCGAAATAAACTCACGTCTCGGTTCTACCTGGTCGCCCATTAGAACGGTGAATACATCATCTGTTTTAACCGTATCATTGAGCGTCACTTTCAACAAAACTCTTGATTCAGGATTCATGGTGGTTTCCCACAACTGATCTGGGTTCATTTCACCCAATCCTTTATAACGCTGTATACTTAATCCTTTTTTTCCGTTTTCAAGGATCGACGCAACCAGCGCCGAAACGGTAGAAAAAGATTTTTTCTCGGTGGGTATCTTCTTGCCCGCTTTTCCCTTCTTTTCCCCCTCTTCCGACGTTTCATTTTCTTCCAGAAAAAAGGGCGGATAACCCAGACCGAGGACCACGGGAGAGACCTGCAACAGTTCTTTAAATTCCGCCGTATTGATCCATCCTTCATCAACCGTCAGTTTTTCCGTATCACTCTCTTTCTTGAGCTTATTGACAATCTGAAACCCCTTATGTTCCTCATCTTGTTCCAGGCTGACCGTGATAGAATATTTCGGATAGTGTGTTTCAAAATATTTTTGGACTGCTTTTATGATTTTTTCTGTTTTTTTCTCGTTTTTCAGAGCCCCTTTTAATAACTCTGGCTCCAATACATAGGCGCGTATCAGCTCCAGGGGCGCATGTTTTTTCGAAAATCGTCCCAAAAGCTCTTCATAGTGAAGGAGTTTTTTGAGGTTCTGTTTTAAAGCGGGGCCCGTAAATTTCTCCCCTTGATCGCCATATATTGTCACGCTATCAGAGACCGTATCGATCAAATATTCACGCATGGCTTCTTCATTCTTGATATAAAGTTCCGATTTCCCCTTTTTCACTTTAAAAAGTGGGGGCTGGGCTATAAAAACATATCCCTTTTCGATCAATTCTTTCATCTGCCGGTAGAGAAAGGTCAACAGGAGAGTCCGGATGTGCGCGCCATCCACGTCTGCGTCAGTCATGAGAATAATCTTGTGATACCGTACTTTTGACACATCAAAATCATCCTGTCCAATTCCGGTTCCCAGCGCGGTGATCAGCGTCCGAATCTCGTCGCTGGTCAGCATTTTGTCAAATCGCGCCTTTTCCACATTCAGTATTTTTCCTTTCAGGGGAAGAATGGCCTGGTTTCTACGGTCTCTCCCCTGTTTTGCGGAACCTCCCGCCGAATCCCCTTCAACAATAAAGATCTCGCTCAAGGCAGGATCCTTTTCGCTGCAGTCAGCCAGTTTTCCTGGCAGAGATCCGACTTCCAATGCATTTTTTCGCCGGATCAGGTCCTTGGCCTTTCTTGCCGCTTCACGGGCACGAAGTGCATTGAGACTTTTTTCGACTATTTTTTTTGCCGTGGATGGGTTTTCCTCAAAAAATGATCCGAGCGCCTCATTCACCGCCGCTTCGACCAGTCCCTTGACTTCGCTGTTCCCGAGTTTTGTTTTGGTCTGCCCCTCGAATTGCGGATTAGGAATTTTGACTGAGATGACAGCTGTCAATCCCTCGCGGACATCGTCTCCCGAGAGGGTCTCCCCTTTTAAAATATTATTGAACGAACCATATTGGTTGATGGTGCGGGTCAATGCGGCTTTGAATCCGACAAGATGAGTTCCACCTTCTCTTGTATTGATGTTATTGGCAAAAGAAAAAATATTTTCCGTGTAACTGTCGTTATACTGGAGGGCCACTTCCATGATGAGCCCCTCTTTTTCCTTGGAAACGCTAATTGGTTTGTGGAGCGGAGTCTTATTCTCGTTGAGAAGTTCGACAAACTCCTTTATCCCCCCTTTATAATTAAACTCTTCCACTTTGCCGGTGCGTTCATTGGTCAGCGAAATGAACAGGCCTTTATTTAAGAAAGCAATTTCCCGAAACCGGGTCGCAAGGGTCTCGCTGATAAACTCCAGTCTCTCAAATATCTGCAGATCGGGCTTAAAAGTAACTCGGGTTCCTCTTTTTTTTGTTTTTCCGGTCAGGGCAAGTGGCGCACATGGCTTTCCTCTTTCGTAACGCTGGGTATGGACGCCACCGTTCTGCTTGATTTCAAGTTCCAACCATTCTGAAAGCGCGTTAACCACAGAAACCCCAACACCATGAAGACCTCCAGAGACCTGGTAGACTTTGTTGTCAAACTTTCCACCGGCATGGAGTACCGTTAAAGCCACTTCAGCCGCGGAGATTTTTCGATCTGGATGCATTCCGGTTGGAATTCCTCTCCCATTGTCGAGCACGGTAACAGAATGATCTATATGAAGGGTGACTTCGATTCGATCACAAAACCCGGCCATCGCTTCATCGACACTGTTATCAACGATTTCGTAAACAAGGTGGTGGAGGCCGTCAATACCGGTTGATCCAATATACATTGCCGGTCGTTTACGAACCGCTTCGAGACCTTCTAGAATTCTGATATTTTCGGCGCCGTAAATGTTCTCTTCCATTTTTTCCTTTTGTCAGTCGACCTGACAGATTGTGGTTCAGACTCTCATCGGCATGACGACACTGAGATATTTCTTGTCTCCCGGATCTTTAAAGAGCGTTGGACTTAATGGATCTTTGAGTTCTATCAGAATATCTTCATTGTCGATGACTGAGAGGATATCGAGCACATATCTTGCGTTAAAACCCGTTCCTATTTTCTCCCCTTTATAAACAATCGCGATTTCGTCTTCCGCCTCCCCTAATTCGGAAGATTGGGAGTTTAGGATAAGCTTGTCTCCGTCGAATATAAAATGTACGGCATGGGTCTTTTCTTTCGATAATATCGCCACCCGGCGAATCGCCCGTTCCAATTCCCACTTTTTAACTAATACCGATTTGTCGTTCCCTTTCGGAATGACCTGGGTATAATTGGGATAGTTTCCTTCCATCAGCCTGGAATAAAGGGTCAAATCTCCTTTTTTGAACAGAATCTGGTTTTTAGAAAGACTTAGGATGATATCCTCTTCTCCCTCCTCGATCAATTTTTTCATTTCAAAAATCGCCTTTTTGGGAACGACGACCTGAAAATCCTTTTCTGATTTTTCTTTTGGAATGAGCCGCTCCATCTCTTCACGTTCTATTGCCGCCAGACGATGTCCGTCTGTTCCGACAAAACGCACGATCTCTTTACCTCCCTGACTCTGAATGTTGATCAGGAGGCCATTCAAGATATAACGTGAATCGTTCTCCCCTACAGAAAAAATGGTCTTTCTAAAGAGCTCGGACAAGATTTTAGCCGGCACCCGAAGCGATATTTCTTCTTTGACCTGTGGGACGAGCGGAAAATCATCTGCTCCAAGGGCGGCGACTTTGAATTTTGATTTTCCCGATTCAATCTGTACCCACATATTTTCTTCCTGCCGAAGCGTCACGGGCGGTCCATCCGGAAGCTCTTTGACAATTTCATATATTTTTCTGGCCGAAAAGGTTGTTTTCCCTTTACGAATCACGTCTGCGGGATAGCTCCCGAGAATCGAGATCTCCATATCCGTCGCAAACATCGTCACGCGGTTATCCTGATCGGCTTCCATGAGGATATTGGAAAGAATCGGCATTGTATTTCTTCTTTCGACGACCCCTTGTACACGCTGGAGACCTTTTAAGAGCTCTCTCCTCTCAATGCTAATTTTCATAGGATCCCCCGAATTGCAGTCTTGCCCTGAGATTAATGACTCTAGAAACTTCATTGATATTCATCTTTTTTTCTGTCCGACTATAATTCCTTGATCTGGCGCCTGATCCGGTCAATCAAGATCTTTCCTTCCCCATCTGCCTGGTGAAGCCTTTCCATGCGACGGCAGGCATGGATCACAGTAGAGTGATCTTTTCCGCCAAAATGTTTTCCGATCTCCGGAAACGAAAGATCGGTCAACTCCCTGCACAGGTACATCGCAATCTGCCTGGGGTAAACCAGGTTCTTGGTTCTTTTTTTAGATTTGAGTTCGCTTGTTTTGACATGGAGCTTTTCAGAAACAATCTTCTGAATGTCTTCTGGTGTAATAATCTTCTTCTTTTCGACGATGATATCCTGTAATCCCCTTTTTGCCAACTCAATGGATAACGGCTCTCCCGTCAGAGATGAGAGCGCCCCGACCCTGTTTAAAGAACCTTCCAGAACTCGAATATTGTTTTTGATATGTGTGGCCAGAAAAAGGGCAAGATCATCGGGAAGATCGATCTTGTCTACGTCTGCTTTTTTTCTGAGAATCGCAATTCGGGTTTCAAGGTCAGGCGGCTGAATGTCCGCAATCAATCCCATTTCAAATCGCGACCGGAGCCGCTCTTCAATATCTGACATTTCCTTCGTCGACCGGTCGCTTGAGAGAACAATCTGTTTGTTTTCCTCATAAAGGGTATTAAAAGTGTGAAAAAACTCTTCCTGGGTTCTTTCTTTTCCCTGAATAAACTGAATGTCATCAATCAGGAGCAGATCGGTATTGCGATATTTCCCGCGAAATTCCTGCATTTTATCGTATCGTATCGAATTAATTAGCTCGTTGGTAAACTTTTCAGACGGAAGATAGACAATATTTAATTGGGGATTTTTGATATGCATTCTATTCCCAATGGCATTGAGCAGATGTGTTTTTCCTAATCCCGCTCCCCCGTAAATAAAAAGTGGATTATAGGATTTTCCTGGTCCCTCGGCAACCTTCAGCGAAGCGGCATGTGCAAACTGATTAGAGGAGCCGACCACAAAGGAACTAAAGACATGTTTTGGATTCAATCCTATTTTTCTTTTCTCTTTATCCACTCTTCGTTCAGGAACGGCCACTGACTCTTCTTCTGTTTTTCCTTTTGTTTCGTCAATGATAAAGATTATTTTTATGTCCTTTTGCTGAGTCAGTTTCTTTAAATTTTGATCCAATTGTTCTTTATAATGGGTATAAATATATTCTCCAAAGAATTTATTCGGAGCGAAAATAATAAAAGCATTTTCTTCAAAATTCTTATACCGGAGCGGTTTGAACCACATATCAAAGCTCTGTTTATTGATCTGGTTCTCAATAAGGTTTAGGTTTTGGTCCCAGATTTCTTTCATAGTCCGACCAAAAATCTTGGCTGTAGATGGTTAAAAGAGAGGTTTTTTGATCGATTTTGACGCTGGATTCGGCATTTGAGACGACATCTTTGTCTAAATTTTATGTTCATCCTTTTTTCAAGTTACCAACAGAGTTATTCACAATTGTTAATAACTTTTTTTAGTCCATTATTTCAACAGGTTCCATTAATTTTTTTGATTGTCTTCCAGAAATTAGATAAAGTTATTTATCAAATAAATCAATAACTTGCGTATTTACAGGGTTGTTTTGTGATAAAACTATAACAAACTTGATTTTTAAATACAAGGTAATTTAATATTCCTTTTTACCTATGAACAGTTGATAAGTATTTTATTAAAAAAATCACCAGATTTATGAGAACAAAATCATTTCAATTTAAATGAGTTACGAACTTTTCCACATTTTTTCAGTCTCTACTAAGACTACTATTATTTAATAATAATTTATAAAGATAAAAGAATACAAATTTAAAAAACTTAAAATTAGACCTTGACTTAAGACCAAAATGATCATAAATTATCGAGTTTGGATCACTCTCAATTTTTTTGAAAGGTTAATTCATGTCGCAGCTATCGGATACATACGGACAACCAAGCAAGTTAAAGAGAAAAAGAACCCATGGATTTAGGAAAAGAATGTCTACTGCGGATGGGAGAAAAGTTCTTAAGAGACGAAGAGATAAAGGGAGAAAGAGATTAAGTGTTGAATAATTTTTTTCAGAAAACTCGTAAAAAGGAAGGAATAAAACTGAACTGAAAGAGAGTTCAAACGAGATCAAGATAAAGAAAAGCAGGGAAATACAGTCTATTTTTGAAAAAGGTCAAAAAGTCAGAGGAAAACATTTTGACCTTATTTTTTTGGAAAACAGGCTCTCATTCTTCAGAATAGGCCTCATCGTCGGTAAGAAATGCGGTCGGGCCGTTGAGCGAAACTATATCAAAAGAATTTTCAGAGAAATTATATACCGGAGAAAATGGGAGAATTGTTTTTCGGTAGATATGCTGGTTGTTCCTAAAGGAGAGTCCAAAACCATTTTGTTTTCTAATCTGAAAGAAGAGTTTTTTTCTTCGGTGCAAAAAATTCTCCGTCAGGGCCCCCATCTTAAAAATTAAACACGCCTCATTAAAAAAAACAAAAAAATGACAAGAGCGGTGGTTTCAATTATTCTTTTTTATCAAAAATGGATTTCGCCTCTTTTTCCGCCCGTTTGTCGCTTTTATCCTTCCTGTTCTCACTATCAGATAGAGGCTTTAAAGAAACATGGTTTCTTAAAGGGTGTCTATTTGGGAATCTGCCGCATAATAAAATGTCATCCCTTTCATCCCGGCGGATATGACCCTGTGAGATAGCGCTTAGTATTTTTTCCGATCTGAGAAATGGATTTATTTTAAATGGATTCAAACGAAAAAAGGCTTATATTATTTATCATTATTTCCGTTGTTATCTTATTCGGAAGCGCCTATCTTTTTCCTGCCAAGACGCCTCGCCAGGATAAAATAGTTCAGCAGACCCCGGTGCCTCCCGCAAGAGACTCAAAAAACGTCCTATCACTCCCGAGCCCAGCTTCTGACCCGATTATCGCGGCAGTTTCATCGGACGAGAAAGAAGTCCTTGTGGAAACGTCTCTTTATAAGGCCATTTTGACCAATAGGGGAGGTGGTATAAAACAGTGGGAATTGAAGAGCTATTTTGAAAGCGATCGGACGACCTCGGTCAAACTTCTCCAGAGCGGCATATCGCTTCTTCCTCTTTCAATAGAAGTCGGAGAGGGAAGAGATCTTTTTTTAAACGGCATCTATTCCGTGGAAGGAAAAAACCTTCATTTATCCGGGGACCAAAAAGAGGGAACAATCACTTTTTCATTACGGGACTCAGTCACAGGGAAAGCCATTCAGAAAAAACTAACCTTTCACAAGGATACGTATACGGTTGATGTGGAGATCAGAACCGAGAACATTTCAAACTATGCGTTCTTGCTCGGTTCTAATTTTGGAATTCACCAGTGGGGAGACAAATCCTTTGTCGGATTTATCGGACCGACCAGCCTCGTGAACAACAAGGTTATAAAAGAAAACACCGCGAAGTTAAACCAGGACGTTCTCTATGATGGAAAGGTGGGCTGGACCGCCTTACAAGACAAATACTTTCTCTCCGCGTTGATTCCGGGTGATGAAACAGACCGGGGTCTGGTCAAAAAAGTCAAGGAAGGGGAGTATACCGCGGGAAACCAGGTTGCTCTGAAAGAACCCGCGGCATCCCTTCGAAAGTACACACTTTTTGCCGGTCCAAAGAAGCTGTCTGTACTGGAATCGCTGAATGTCTATCTCGAGGAAACCATCGATTTTGGCTGGTTTATAGCGGGGAGTTGGGCCATTGTCAGAATGATCGCCAAGCCGCTCTTTTTATTTTTAAACTTCTTTTATGCCTTTACTCATAATTACGGAATAGCGATCATTCTGCTCACAGTATCGATTAAAATTCTCTTCATTCCCTTAACGCATAAGAGCTATAAGTCGATGAAAGGGATGCAGACCGTTCAGCCACTGCTTGCGGAGATTCAGAAGAAGTTTAAAAACGACAAGGTTCGTCTTAACCGTGAGATTATGGAACTTTACAAAACCCATAAGATTAACCCATTAGGCGGATGCTTGCCCATGGTTCTTCAAATTCCTGTATTCGTAGCCCTTTTTAACGTTTTTTATACAACGATCGAGTTACGACAGGCTCCTTTTTTTCTCTGGATTACGGATCTCTCAGATTATGATCATAAATATGTTCTACCTGTAATCATGGGAATTACCATGTTTATCCAGCAAAAGATCCAGCCGACCAACATGGATCCGAAGCAGGCAAAAATCATGTTGATTCTTCCCGTCATTTTCACTTTTTTCTTTTTGAACTTCTCTTCGGGTCTGGTGTTATACTGGATCCTGAATAATATACTCAGTGTTTCCCAGCAGGTCATTACGGCAAGATATTTTTCCGGTCAAAAGGCAAAAGCTCTGACGGCATAAAATGGCACACCCTTCAGACGAAGAGACGATTTGTGCGATATCAACTCCCTTGGGGAACGGGGGTATCGGCGTCATCCGTCTAAGCGGCACGAAAGCCATTACGATCGGGGATCGCGTCTTCCAATCATCCCAAAACATATTCCTGCAAGATGCGCCGACGCATCGAATCTTCTATGGCAAGATCCTTGACCCGCGATCAAAAGTCATTCTTGACGAAGTCATCGTTTCTCTCATGCGCGCACCGAAATCCTATACTGCTGAAGATGTTTTGGAATTCAGCTGTCACGGGAACCTCCGCTCCTTGAGGAAAATATTGACCCTTTTGATTCAGGAAGGGGCCCGGGAGGCGCTGCCGGGCGAATTTACAAAAAGGGCTTTTTTAAACGGCCGGATAGACCTCGTTCAGGCTGAAGCGGTCATGGACCTGATTTCAGCGGAATCCGAAGCGGGGAGACGACAGGCACTTAAGAACCTAAGCGGAAAATTTTCAAAAATCATTTCAGAACTTCGTGATGAACTCATTGCCCTTCTGGTTAAAGTCGAGGCCAATATTGATTTTTCGGAAGAAGAGATTGAAGTGGTGTCAGCCGAAGAAGGGGAGCGGGCAGTCCAAAACTTGATTGATAAGGTTGAAACCCTTTTGAAGACTGTTCCAGATGGACGTATCGCTCGTGATGGCTATCAGGTCGCTCTCGCGGGACGGCCCAATGTGGGGAAATCGTCCCTCTTGAACCGATTGCTCGAAAAGGACAGAGCGATCGTCACTCCGTTCGCAGGAACGACGCGTGACATGTTGGAAGAGTCGATCATGCTTCGGGGATTAATGATTCGACTGGTGGACACTGCCGGAATCCGGTCGACTCTGGATCAAGCGGAAAAAGAAGGTATTCGGAGGACGGAAGAACTTCTTCATCAGGCCGATTTGGTCCTATGGGTTATCGATGCAAGTATGGGTTGGACCGAAGAAGATGACAAAGAGATTGATAAAATTAGAAAGAAAAACTATCTTATACTGATAAATAAGATCGACCTGATTTCTGACACGCCCTGTATTGATAAGAGGGGGATTCCGAAAGAAAAGGTGTTGATGATATCGACCTTGGCGAATCGGGGCATCAAAGAACTGGAAGAGAGAATGGTTGAAGAGGCTCGACGCACGGAGAGGCCCCTTTCAGAGGAAGAATCAGTCGTATTCAAGGGAAGGCACGAGAATCAACTCAAGGAGGCAAAAAGATCGCTTCTCCAGGCCCTGGATTCAATAAATCGGCAGATGTCCCATGAATTTGTAGCACTTGATTTAAAGGGGGCGGCAGACGCACTGGCGGAGATTCTCGGCATTTCGGCCCCGGAGGAACTTTTAGACCGGATTTTTAAAGAGTTTTGTATTGGAAAATAAATGACCCGAAGCGTAGAGCCAGGAAAATGACGTGGATTAAGTCGTACAAAGAAATCTATGACCTGATTGTGATCGGGGCGGGACATGCTGGCTGTGAGGCAGCGCTTGCGTCGTCCCGAATGGGAGCCAAAACTCTCCTTTGCACGATCAGTCTTGACAGGATTGCTCAAATGTCATGCAATCCTGCTGTCGGCGGGATTGCCAAGGGACATATGGTACGCGAAATTGACGCCTTAGGCGGAGAGATGGGGAAAAATACCGATAAAACTGGAATCCAGTTCAAAATGCTCAATACCCGGAAAGGTCCTTCTGTCCGAGCACTTCGGGCGCAGGCGGACAAGATTCTTTACCGAGAGGAGATGACCCGGACGATTTTGAACCAGGAGAACCTGGAGATTCTGGGGGAGATGATCGATCGGATTACGGTTGGAGATGGCCGTGTTGATGGCGTTGAAACGTTTAGCGGTAAAAAATTTTTCGCCCGTTCGGTTATCATTACGACAGGAACATTTTTGCGCGGACTGATTCATATCGGTCAGACCCATTTTCCTGCGGGGAGAGCAGGAGAGAAAGCCTCTGAAAATCTTTCAGATTCTTTTTTGGAACTTGGATTTCCGTTGGGACGGCTTAAAACCGGTACGCCTCCAAGAATTGACGGCCGCACAATCGATTTTGTAAAAATGACTCCGCAGTTTGGGGATTTGTCGCCTCAACCCTTTTCATTTGACACGAAACAGATTCCCCTTCGACAGGTTCCCTGTTATCTCACCTACACCAATGCTAGAACCCACCAGGTGATTAAAGACAATCTAGACCGTTCCCCGCTGTTTAACGGAGCCATTGAAGGTGTCGGGCCCCGGTACTGTCCATCCATAGAAGACAAGATCTTTCGTTTTGCAGACAAAGAGCGTCATCAGGTCTTTCTGGAGCCAGAGGGACTGGAGACAGATTCTTGGTATCCTAACGGCGTTTCGACCTCGCTCCCCATCGATGTCCAGCTTGCTTTCATACGAACTATCCCAGGCTTGGAAAAAGCAGAATTCCTTCAGCCGGGATATGCCATTGAGTATGATTTTGTTCCTCCGACGGAATTAAAACCGACGCTCGAAACCAAGAGAGTTGAGGGACTTTATCACGCCGGCCAGATTAACGGCACTTCGGGCTATGAAGAGGCGGCTGCCCAGGGATTGATGGCAGGTATTAACGCGGTTTTGAAAGTCAGGGGAGAAGAGCCATTTATATTGAAGAGATCGGAAGCGTATATCGGCGTTTTAATCGACGATCTGGTGACCAAGGGGACAAATGAACCTTACCGAATGTTTACCTCCCGGGCCGAGTACCGCCTTCTGCTTCGGCACGACAATGCTGATTTGAGGGTGACTGAAAAAGGGTACGCGATTGGTCTGATTAGAGAGGACCGGATTAGGCGCTTCCGGGAAAAAGAAGCGAGGATTCAGAATCGGATCGAACAACTGGATTTGACGCGAGTGGGGGATGTGGACGAACTCTCCACAAAACTGGAGGCACTGGGACAGTTCGCGGCCGCTGATTTGACACTGAGGCAGCTCTTAAAAAGACCGGAGGTCGATTACCGAATGTTATCCAAATGGTTGGACGAACTGGAAGAAGAGGATGCCATATCGGATCAAATCGAAATTCAGGTCAAATATGAAGGATATATCCAACGACAAAATCAGCAGATTGATCAGTTTCATCAAATGGAAAATAGAAAAATCACCGCAGAATTCGATTATGCTTCCATCCATGGTCTGTCCAAAGAGGTTTACCAAAAATTATCCGCCATTCGTCCGCTATCCGTAGGGCAGGCTTCACGAATTTCGGGTGTCACTCCGGCCGCTGTCTCCCTTCTTTTAATCGCGTTGGAACGGAACCGTCGAAAAACAAATCAAAACTAAATTCCTTTTCGTGGACCTCCCATTCTTTTGCAAACACTTTTCACGAATTTTCCTGAAATTGAGTCTTGTTTTCTTTTCACTTTCTTTTTTTCCATATCCGTCATTCGCAGGAGAGTCGGAAAAAATCTCAGTCATGGCTCACCCTATTGAAGATCAGCAGATTCAGATTGACGGACGTCTGGATGAAGAGATTTGGAAAAAATATCGCCCGATATCCGGATTTTTTCAACAGGAACCTAAAGTGGGGGAGAAAGAGCTTGCCGTGACAGAGGTATGGGTACTTTATGATTCAAAGTATCTTTATATTGGAGCACGTTTGATCGATCCGGAACCGAATGCCGTCCAGGGGGACGAAAGGCACCGAGACTCTGATTTCAGCCGAAGTGATACCTTTGGATTTGTCGTCGACACTTTTCACGACCATCAAAACGGATTTTATTTTGAGACCAATCCGTTGGGAGGAAAAGCCGACGGCCTGATTCATCAGGAGGGAGCGTTTATTAACACCGATTGGGACGGACTCTGGGATATTGGCGCAATCAGAACAGATTACGGCTGGTCAGCTGAATTTAGAATTCCGTTCGAAACGATACGGTTTCAACCGGGCGAGGCGGAGGTCTGGGGGATTCAGTTCCGGCGGAAAATCCCTCATTTGAAGGAGGTCGCATTTTGGAGCCCCCTGACATCCGATCAGAATTTCTATATGCTCTCAAAAGGAGGACATCTTACCGGAATACAACCCATTTCACAGGCTGGAGAAATCTGGATCAAGCCCTATGTGAAAGGGGGTGGGCTATTGAAAGAGGGGCTCGATTCTGGCTGGGAATTGAATCAGGATTCTGGTTTGGATCTCAGATATAAACTGAAGTCCAATTTAACGTTTGATTTGACCTTCCGGACCGATTTTGCAGAAACTGAAATTGACCGGATTCAGATCAATTTAACCCGATTTCCTCTTTTTTATCCTGAAAAAAGAGAGTTTTTTTTGGAGGGATCTGACTATTTTGATTTTGGGATTTCAGGCCGGGCGCAGCCTTTCTTTAGTCGGACGATCGGATTGCAGAATCAACAACCGGTTCCTCTTTTCGGAGGGATGAAACTTACTGGGAAGATCGATGGTTATGGACTTGGCCTTCTGTCAATTGGCAGCCGTTCACACAATGGGATTGAAAGGGAAGAGATGTCGGCTGTTCGGTTTACCCGGGATATGGGGTTGAGATCGAGGGCAGGAGTTCTGTTTACGGATCGAACAGGTGATGGAGGTTCCGATCAGAGTGGCGGCGCAGACCTGACGTGGGGACCCCTTCCACAGCTCGACCTTCAGGGATTCTGGGTCCGGTCAGGGTGGCCGAATCATTCACTTTACGGAGAGGGAACCGCAAGCTTTTCCGAAGCCTATTGGCATGATCCCTTTTGGAGGATTAGGATTAATCATTTGAGAATCTCCGATGGATTTGACCCTGCTCTTGGATTTGCCCAACAGACCGACCTCGATGAAACTTATGGATATGTCGATATACACCCTCAGCCGAACAACGGCCCGGTTCGGGAATTCGGATTCAAAGGGGAACTTACTTATCAGAACGATAGCAGGGGAGATTTTCTTTACCGGAGCAATTATTGGCGGGCCCAGGCCGTTTTCAGGAGCGGAGAGTTTATTCTTTTAAGCTGGGATCCCCAGATCGAACATCTTCCTGTGGATTTTATGATACGGCCTGGAATAACCCTACCAGCCGGAGACTACACGTATCAGCAATATAGCGAAATATTCCAAAGCGATTCACGGAGAGCTTTTTCAGTGACTCAAACCTGGTACGGGGGCCAATTTTATAACGGTAATAAGAACACCTTAACGTTCGGTTTCGCCTGGGGAGCAGTAGACACCTTTAAGATTGGCTTCTCGCTCGAACAGGATTGGGTGAATTTGCCCCAGGGGAATTTCGTCGCCGAAATTATCGAGCAGGATTTTCGTTGGGATCTCGATAACCAGATGACGGTTCAGGCCCTCAATCAATGGGATAAGGAATTGGGGGAGTTTTCAACCAATTTTCGTTATTCCTGGGAGTACAAGCCAGGAAGTTTCTTTTATCTGGTGATCAATCCCATTCAGACCGATTCCCAAACGAACTTTCTTTTCCAGGCTAAGGTCACGTACTTGTTTCAACCGTTTAAGAAAGAATGACCCCTTAATTTGAAGGC
Organism: Nitrospirota bacterium; assembly: GCA_016194305.1. NCBI lineage: Bacteria > Pseudomonadati > Nitrospirota > Nitrospirota bacterium. Next base: position 33,495 of record JACQBW010000011.1, read on the forward strand.
ATCCTGGATTTCCGTCAGATTCGAATAGGAATTCCAGGATATTCCTGCAAGGGGCAGAGGTCTTATCCAATGGTATTTTCATCATGTCAGTCTCTCTTTGCTTTTCTCATTTGATCCTCCATCAGGGATGGGTCGACACATTCTTGCCATGTAAGTCAATCACGATGATTTTGCCCGTCATGAACGAATGGATAAAACAGGAGTAGTAATAGGTTCCTTCTTTATTAAAGGTGTAACTAAACACATTTTGTTCTTTGGTCAAAATGGGCGAAGCAGTAAACACCTTATCGCTTGAATCCGCAATCTTAATGCCATGCGGCATGAGGCCCTGTTCCCCATTTACCGTGACCAGGGGATCGTCATTGATCCATCTCATTTGTATTCCCGACGGAATAATCATGATTTGATTGTTCATGATCTGAGGGGTTCCCTTATTTGTAAATTCCAGATTCTTAATTCTAATTTCTATGGCATTCCCCACGATTCCCGGGACGATCGGTTCCCATTCACCGGAATAAGCGATCTGATATGAAATCAGAAGAAGTGTGATCATGAGAATTTGAACACGGGTTGTCGAAATATGGCTTAATGTTTTCATTTCCCAGCCTCCTTTTTTTTATTTGCATTGGTTTGTTTTTTACGCCGTTCTGGAACCGATAAAACCTTTTGTCCTTCGATTAAACAGATCCAAGATCTTTATCTCTCTGCTGTCTGGCTCACTTTCTGAAAGTCAAAAGCAAAGACCTTTCCTCTCATTGAGAAATGAATCAGACACCCATAGGTGTAAACTCCAGGTCGATCAAACTTGAAATGAAAAGTGGACTCGTCTGCCTTATTCATTATTTTTGACCGTGCAATTTCTTTACCGTTCGGATCATTCATAAACAAAAAATGGGCGACGAGTCCTTCCAGTCCGGTAGAGGTAATGTTCGGATCCACATTGATAAAGTTCAATTCCGTCCCGACGGGCAATACGAGCACTTCGTTTTTTAACGAGGCATTGTCAAGCTTGAAGTCCATGTTGAGGATCTGAATATCCAGGACATTGGGGTCATCCTCTGCCCAACCTGGAGAAATGAACCCAAGTAGCAAACTGGCAATAAAGGCCAGGAGAGAAAACAAATTTTTTGTTGAGAGCCGTTTATCCATTTTCGTTCCTCCTTTTTTAATATTGTATGAGCTAGAGTGTAGACGAGGAATCTTAAGACTTAATTAGAAAATGGTAAAAAAATCTTTTGGTCGCGTTAAGATTTGCTAAGGAGATGACCCAATTCGCTTTTTTCTTGACGCCTCGGCTCTTTCCCCGCTAAATTACTGGAATATCTGCAATCTATCTTGAATCTTTCCTTTCAAAAGGAAGTAAAAGGAGCGCTTATGACCCCTATTCAAATTCGTTTTTCGACCGTATTCATCCTGGGATTTTGGGTGGCTTTTGCCTTTGGATGTGTCTCACAGGCGAAGTATCGAGCTCTCGAAACCAGTTCAAATCAGGAGTTGGCCAAATTGAGAGAAGATATCGCTGCTCTGAACAGTCAGAAGATCTCACAGGAGGCTGCTCTGAATTTGGAAAAGAAACGATTGCAGGACGAGATATCAGGACTCAAGTCGCAAAAGACAGACCTGGAAGGAAAAAAGGAAGTTCTGGAACATGATTTGACATCGCTTAATGACCGGCTTTCTGTAACGGAAAAACAGACCGCAGAGATTAAGGCGCAGAAGGATGAAGAGATTAACCGTCTCAAGGGAACGTACGATAACCTGGTGAAGGATCTGAAGGGCGAAATTGAAAAAGGAGATATCAAAGTAACTCAGATTCGAAACAGGCTTTCAGTCAATTTGGTTGAAAAGGTACTATTCAATTCAGGCCAGGCCGAACTCAAATCGAAGGGCAAGGAGGTTTTGAAGAGAGTAGGAAAGAGTCTCAGGGATATCAAGGATAAAGAAATTCGAATAGAAGGGTACACGGATAACGTTCCGATTGGTGAATCGCTTCGGGATAAGTTCCCCTCCAATTGGGAACTTTCAACCCAGAGAGCGACGAATGTCCTCCGATTCCTGGAAGAAGAGGCAGATGTGGAAGGATCCCGACTTTCGGCCATCGGGTACGGGCCGTTTCATCCGGTGGCCAGTAACGAGACTTCCCAGGGTCGCTCCGAAAACCGTCGGATCGAGATCTTGCTAGCTCCTCTCGATACGCAAGACGTGCTCAAGAGTATCCAATGATTTCCCGCATTGGCCCGGCAGAATAGGGATTTTTCCCGGGTGAGATCCAACGTTCCGTGAATGCCAGAGTGCCATGGAAATGCCCATGACGAGAGAGGACGCCTCGAATTACATTTCTTTTTTTGTTTGCCAAAGACCTAAAGTCGCTCCGGTCGGATCCATGATGATACTCAACCAGCCCATGCCCGGAATCTCTGTGATCTCTTTGCAAATCTTGGCTCCAAGCAATTTCGCCTTTTTCGTGGAATCCTGGATGTCGTCAACCAAAACATAGGCGAGCCACTGCGACGAATCGTTGGGACTCTTCATGATGCCTCCACCAGTTCCTTCTCCTACCTGTATTATTGTGTAATCCATTCCGGGAAATTCTTCAAGTTTCCAGTCAAAGAGCTTCTTATAAAAGGTCTTTGCTTTTGCTAAATCTTGCGTTTGCAATTCGACGTGTACAAACGGATTGGCCATGGTCGCCTCCTTTTAATTTTAAAATGTTTTAGAAATACCGGACTTGAATTGAACCCATTTTGTTATATGACGAAATGAGGTCTCATTTCAATCCATCTTTCGGCGATCGTGACCATTTTGCGGTGACTTGCTCAGGAGCGGATCGAGCCAGCGAAACAACAGGACTGCGGCGGTGGCACCTAAAAGCTGGCCTGCCATCAATGCGCCGGTATCTTCAGGACGTATACCTGCAAAAGAGTTGGTTGCTGATCGAGCCAATGTCACTGCGGGATTTGCAAAAGAAGTTGACGCGGTAAACCAGTAGGCGGCCATGATGTAGCACCCCACTGCAAAGGCGATTATTTCTGTCCGGCGGCGAGAACAGCCTAAAATGACAGAAATCAGTCCGAATGTGGCAAGACATTCGCTCCCTGCTTGAGCAAATCCACTCCGGATATGTTGCGAAACTGAAAAAAGAGCCTCTCCAAACATCAGGTGAGCCGCCGCGACACCCAAGAAGGCAGCTGAGACCTGGACCGCAATAAAGGCCGGAACGTGACGCCAGGGGAGAGTTCTGTGAATTGCGCCTGCGAGGGTGACTAAAGGATTGAAATGTGCGCCGGAAATGGGACCAAATGTCAGAATGAGCGCGATGAGCCCGGCGCCTGTGGCCAGTGAATTGGCGAGCAGGGCAATCGCAGTATTAACCCCTGAAAGCCGTTCACCCATGATACCCGAGCCGACGATTGTGGCGAGTAAAAGGGCTGTTCCGATACCTTCTGCGGCGAGGCGGCGTGCAAGCATCGTCATTCAATTTTCAATTTATTTAATTTATTTTGAAGAGAAATGCGATCCAGTTTTTCGATGGGTAAACTAATTATTGCTTGGAGTCGACGGGAAATATCGTGATAGGTATTTAGAAATGCCTTTTCTCTTGCTTCAATATTTCCAGGAACCGTTGAGGGATCTGCCATTCCCCAATGGACCTTAATCGGTTGGCCGGGCCAGTTGGGGCAAACCTCACCCGCGGCGTTGTGACAGACTGTGACCACGATATCCATCTTAGGAGCTGCTGGACCTGCGAATTCATTCCAGCTCTTGCTTCTTAAGCTTCGGACGTCATGTCCCAATTTCTGCAAAAGTTTAATAGCAAGGGGATTAACGCTACCCGAGGGAGCGCTCCCGGCGCTAAAGGCCTTGAATCTTTCTTGGGAGAGACGATTGAGAATGGCTTCGGCCAGAATGCTTCGAGCCGAGTTATGGGTGCAAAGAAAAAGGATATGTATCAGACGATCCGACACTTAGCAACAGGCCTTCGAAACAGGTTGAATAAGTTGAGTCTGGTTGGTTGGCGCACAGCAGGCGGAGTCTGTATTCACCTGCTGGAAATCGTTTCCGTAAACCGGAGCGGTTTCTAAATTGTGAAAGGCTTCCCAAGCGATCCCTTGTGGATCAAGGGTCCAGTATTTGTCCGATTTGGCATAGCAACAAGTTGTCGCCAATTGTTCTGAGACAGGCAATGCGGCTGTTTTCATCTGTTGATTGATTTCATGAAGCTCTTCATTACTTTCAACTTGAATGCCGAGATGATCGAGGCCGGGTTCGGCCCCTCGCTGGGAAATTGCAAAATTGATTCGAGGATCGTCGATCATCCATTTGGCGTAATCAGGTTTTTCGATCGTCGGTCTTTGATTAAAGAGACCTGAATAAAAACGGATACTCTCGCTAAGATTTTCAACGGATATATGGGCATGGAATCGTTTCATGGGTTCTCCTTTTCTAAAAGTGGCGGTTTCTCAGAAATCTCCGGGTAACAAATTTCCGGGGATGCTGTCTCGCAGGGTGCCCCGGCGCAGCAATTTTCAGTGAGGAAGGAAATCAGCCTGTTCATGGTTTGATAGTCAGCGGAATAATGGATAAATCGACTTTGCGGACGGGATAGAACGAGGCCGGCCCGGCTCAATTCTTTCAAATGAAAGGAGAGAGTCGTATGAGGAACAGCCAGTTGCTCGGCCATTTTACCCGGTGTGATGCCTTCTGGACCTGTCGTAATCAAATATCGGAAAATGCCAAGTCGCGTCTCCTGTGCCAAGGCGGATAAGGCTCTTATTGCTGACTTTATATCCATGTTTCTATAATAATAGAAATATGGAACCATGTCAAGTTTAAAGAAGTTTGGGACTGGGTCTTATTTTCGATCATTCGGTTTCCAGCCGGATAAGACACATCGCTGAGCAATGAGTGGGATCAATGAGGACAGATCTTCAGATACGACCCGCATTACATCATCTGCAAGTTGTGGATTTTCAAAACATTCATAGGCGTCATCTAGAAAACCTCCACGAAGAAGAGGATGATACAAAAACTCCGGACCCGGACCGCTTTCAATCTCCAGAGGAGATTCGGTCACTTTGATTTGTTCAAGACCGAGAGAAGATAACCAGTTATTTCCGTCTTTTGCAGAAGGTCGTTCTGAAACATACGATTTCAGCTTTTCCTGTTCATTCAGTAGCCCGCGTTTTGCCATTTCCTGATTAATCCTTTGCCAAATTGAATCGAATGTGCCGAGAGATGGAAACGTCAGAACGATTTGCCCGCCCGGATTGAGGTGGTCTACCAAACCACGAAGAACTTCAAATCGGTTTGGACGAAAGAACATGACCGAGAGGTTGCCCGTAATTCGATCAAAGGAGGGAAAAGCGGGAGGGATTGTCCGCATGTCGAGACAAAGGAATTGAAGCCAGGGGAGTTTTCTCCCTTGGATCGCCCGAGCTCGGGCGATTTGATTCTCGCGAATGTCAATCGCCAGAATCTGACCCGTCGGACCCATTTGCTCAGCCAGGTAGAATGCGGGAATGCCGGGGCCGCAGGCGATATCCAGTAGGGTCAACCCCGCCGGCGTCAGGACGAGGTGTTTTAACAACGATTCGGCGAAGGGCGTGGACCAATAATCCTGTTTCGGCAGAGGCCACTCTAATTTCAAGTCACTCATAGCTTGTACCACCGGATCTGAACGGGTTATTCCTCTGGGAATATTTTGACACAATTTTGACCGACAGGGGAGAAATATATGGGCGAATCCTGTTAGCCTATTCCAGGAACTGCCTGCCGGAAGAAGTTTGCTTAGCTTCAGGATTCTGAATTTGGGAGAGAAATGAGCATGGCTGAAACCCTCAACGAACGTTGGCCTGAATGTGAGTGGAGAACTGGAACTCCTGAGATCCGAAACGAATTTTGCCTCACGACAAAACGGTCAATGTTTTTACTGATTAAGAATTGTTACTTCGTAAGAAGCTGGGCTGAAATCCCGCTGACCAATAGGGTTCCCAACAGTACCAGAGCCGTACCTGCTAACTGTAAGATCGATACCGATTCGCCGAGAAAAAGATAGGCGAGCCCAATGGTTATGACAGGTCCCGTTGAGCCGATGATCGAAGTTCGACTGGCACCTATCCGGTGAATCCCCTTTGAAATCAGAAAAGTCGGCAAAACCGTTGAAAAGAGAGCCATGGCGAGACTGAGTTCGTAGACTTTCAATGGGAGCCTTAACGTCGAGAACGGACGCGTCATGAGAAACTGAAAAATAACGGCGACGCTCGAGATCGTCATCGCGAAAGAGGTAAACCGGGTGGCCCCCATTTTCTCGATCAGTCGGGTACTTCCAACAAGGTAAACCGCGTAGGAAAGTGCACTGACAAAAACAAGCCCCGACCCGAGGATGACATCTTTTTGATTAAAAGAGAGGTCGTGAAAAACAACCAGCATGATTCCCGTGTAGCTGAGAAGAATCGCAAGGAGTTCCTTTTTTAAAACGGGCTGTTTCAGAAAAAAGGCGGTGAGCAGGACCACAAAGGTTGGATAGATAAAAAGAATTAATCTTTCCAGTCCGGCCGAAATGTACTGCAGACCCAGAAAATCAAAATAACTGGCGAGATAATACCCGATTGATCCCAACGCCACGATAGCGATCCAATCTGTCTGATTGAGCAGCGTCCCGTTACTTTGACGGATCTTCCAGAGCGCGATGATGAGGAAAAACGGGAGAGAAAACCCCATTCTCAAACTCAAAAGAGTGATGGGATCGACGGAATCATAATAGGCCAGCTTGATCAATATGGCCTTCGCGGAAAAGCCAATCGCTCCCAAAAAGACGAGACCGGCTCCAGTCATCGAACCTATCTTATCTGGATTGTTTCGATTAGATTCAGTGGGCAACTTAAAGATGCTTTACAGGTTCAGGGGTTTAGTCGGTGAGAGGACCGCTTCCGGCCGGTTCTGCCATATCGAGGGGTTGGCGTCAACATAGACTTCAACTTCGTTTCCGTCTGGATCGAGAATATAAATGCTTTGGGACACCGTGTGGTCCGACATTCCTTTAATCGAAACTTTTGCAGCCTCGAGTTCATTTTTGGCTGCACGCAGGGCATCCAGGTCATCACCAATTTTGATTCCGATATGGTAGAGTCCGGTCCTCTTTCCCGGGGAGGGACCCCTGGCATCTTCTCCGACTTCGATTAAGAGGATTTCATGGTGGTTACGGCCCGAAGTGAGTGCCGCTGCAGGAAAATCGAGCTGGCCATTTTCGATCCGTTTAAATCCAAGAAGGTCCTGGTAAAAAGCAAGAGACCGTTTCAAATTCCTGACGTAAAAAACGACATGACCTAAATGATGTGCCTTCATGTTAGGGAAATTATAGGCTCCGTTCACTTTTAATGTCAATGGAATCGGAATGCTTCATTTAGTTATCGTCCGAATGTTGCGGACGTATTGAGTGAAAAGGAAATGAGATTGATCGTATCTTGAAATTCTGTTAAAAATATCAGATAAATTTTATTTAATCGGACGGTTAGGAGTCGTATGAAGATATGTATGATCGGTTCGGGCTATGTGGGGTTGGTTACGGGAGCCTGTTTCGCTGAGTTTGGAGTTCAGACTGTTTGCATTGATAAAGATCTTTCGAAGATCAAAAAACTTGAAAATGGAGAAATCCCTTTTTATGAGCCCGGATTAAAGGAGTTGGTTGCAAAAAATGTTGCGCAGAACAGGCTCTCCTTTTCGACCGATCTCAGCCGGTCAATTGAGAAATGCGAGGTGATCTTTATTGCTGCGGGAACACCTCAAGGTCATAACCGGGAAGCAGATCTGACAGCCGTGAAAGAGGTGGCCAAGATGATCGGTCGCAATTTGAGAGGATATAAGGTCGTTGTGACGAAAAGCACAGTACCGGTCGGAACGAGTGAAATTGTCAAGGCGATCATCACCCGGAACGCGAAGAAACCAACTTTTGACATGGTTTCCAATCCGGAATTCTTGAGAGAAGGCTCGGCAATTGAAGATTTTATGCGTCCCAACCGGATTGTGATCGGATCGGATAGTCAAAAGGCGCTTGAAATCATGAAAGATCTTTATCGAGTCCTCTATTTAATTGAAACGCCGTTCGTCTTGACGGACCTGAGAACCGCGGAACTGATCAAATATGCTTCGAACTCTTTTTTGGCGACCAAAATTTCGTTTATTAATGAAATGGCCAATTTGTGCGAGGAGATCGGGGCCGATATTCAAATGGTGGCCAAGGGGATGGGCCTGGATCAGCGAATCGGGAGAAAGTTCCTCCATGCCGGGCCAGGATTTGGAGGATCCTGTTTTCCAAAAGATACTCAAGCGCTTGTTAAAATAGCCGAAAAAGCTGGCTATTCCTTTCAAATCGTTAAGGCAGCGATTCAAATAAACGAAAAACAGCGTTTTCGGATGGTTCAAAAAATCCAGACGGCCCTGGGAAGTTTCAAAAACAAGACGGTAGGCGTGCTTGGGCTGTCCTTTAAGCCGAACACGGATGATCTGAGAGAATCTCCTTCAATGGCCATTATTGAGCAACTGCAGGTTAAAGGGGTCGCTGTCAGGGCATTTGATCCTGTAGCCATGCCGGGGGCCAAACTCATGAATAAGAAACTGAACTGTTGCGAAGATCCGTATCAAACAGCGAAAGAGGCCGATGCCTTGATACTTATGACGGAATGGAACGAATTCAGAAGTCTCGATCTGGTCCGAATCAGGGAATTACTCAGAAAGCCGCTATTAATTGACCTCCGGAACGTATACGAACCACAAAAAGTTCGCGACGCGGGATTGACCTATGTCTCTGTCGGTCGTAAATAATGGAAAATATTCTCGTGACAGGTGCGGCTGGTTTTATCGGATCTCACCTTACTGAACGGCTCCTCGCCCATGGATATCGGATCCTGGGACTCGACAATTTCGATCCCTTTTATGATCCTGCAACTAAAAGAAACAACGTAGAAATTTTTAAGAATCATCCCCAATTTTCCATGCTGGAAGGAGATATCCGGGATATTTCGTTTTTAAAAGAGATTTTTTCACGTTACCCGATCGACAAGATCATTCATCTGGCCGCACGCGCCGGTGTCAGGCCATCGATCCAGGACCCATCACTCTATGAAGAGGTGAATGTCCGGGGGACTTTGAACCTTCTTGAATTATCAAAAGAAAAACAGATCCGACAATTTGTTTTTGCCTCATCCTCCTCCGTTTACGGTGGAAACAAGAAGATACCTTTTTCAGAAGGTGATCCCGTGGATTCACCGGTCTCCCCTTATGCCGTGACAAAAAAGGCGGGAGAGCTTCTTTGTTATAACTATCATCATCTTTTTAATATTCCAATGACCTGCTTGCGTTTTTTTACCGTTTATGGTCCAAGACAAAGGCCGGAAATGGCAATTCATTTATTTGCGCGCGCTATTCTTGAAGGAAAAAATCTCCCCCTTTACGGAGATGGAACTACCCGACGTGATTTTACCTATATCGAAGATATTATTGACGGGATTGTACTCGCTTTAGAAAAGACCTTTGACTATGAAATATTTAATTTGGGGGAATCGGTCTCTTACCCCATCATGGAAGTCATACAACTCCTCTCAAAACTGATTGGAAAACCAGCTCACATTCAGCATCTACCCTTCCAACCTGGCGATATGCTCGTTACCTACGCAGACATCTCGAAAGCACGCGATAGGTTAAAATATGAGCCAAGAACTCCCCTTGAAAAAGGACTGGAAATTTTTGTAAAACAGCTCAAAATAAATCATAAATAATTGAAATTATTATATTTTAATAATAATGTTCCACGTGGAACATTATTATTTGGCAGGAAAAAACTTTTGAATGAGCTGTTAATAAGGGGTTCAAACGCATTAGGAATTCCGCTTTCTGACCATCAGCTCTTGCAGTTCATGGAATATTATGCGTTTCTCCTTTTTTGGAACAAATCGGTCAATTTGACCACCATTACGGGGGAAGAAGAGGTGGCTCAGAAGCACTTTATTGATTCCCTTGCATATACCAAAGCTTTTCCTTTGGGCTATTTAAACCTAAAATTTCTCGATATCGGGAGTGGAGCGGGATTCCCTGGTGTTCCTCTCAAAATAGCTTTTCCATATCTTGATATCAGTCTTATGGAACCTTCCTTTAAGAGGACCTCTTTTTTGCATCTGCTCAATAGTAAACTTAATCTCAATGTGAGAATTATTGAGAAAAAGGCGGAAGTGTGGCTTGAGGAAGAGAGGGAAACTTTTGATATAATGATGATGCGAGCGGTTGGGCATATCGATAGTTTTGTCAATAAGATATTAGGTTATTTGAACAGGAACGGAAGAATGATTATCTCGAGTGGTCCCAGACCCTTTGATTTTAAGAACAATGGTCAGCGAAGAATTGAGACTTTTTCGTATACCCTTCCTTTTACTACAATTCAGAGAAGTTTATTGATTATTCATAGGGATTAAATTAAAAAAACATGACCCATGTAATCGTAAATAATTGAATTTATAGATGAATTAGAAATTGTTCCACGTGGAACAATTTCTTTGCACAAGAAATGACGTTAAAATGTTCCACGTGGAACATTTTAATCAAAGAATTATTGAATTTTTTATTATATGTGTTATTATCCCACTTTCTTTACATGATATTATTTTCATTTTTTCAAATCGGTTAATTTCTATCTATGAGTCGAATTATTGCAATCGCTAATCAAAAAGGGGGTGTGGGAAAAACGACAACCGCGATTAATCTTTCCGCCTCCCTGGCTGTTCTCGAGAAGAAAGTCTTATTAATTGATTCAGATCCTCAGGGAAACGCCACCAGTGGCTGCGGAATAGATAAAGGAGGTGATCATTTAACACTTTATAATATCTATTCGCAACAGAACGCCATGAAAGAAGTTCGGCTTGAGACGGAAATAAAAAACCTTCATGTGATTCCATCCACGGGGGATTTGGTTGCGGCTGAAATTGAATTGATCCAATACCCAAATCGCGAATTTGTTCTCAAAAATGCTGTTGACATCATAAAGGGAGAGTACGATTACATCATTATTGATTGTCCTCCCTCCCTCGGGTTATTAACAGTGAATTCCCTTGTAGCAGCTCAGGCTGTACTCATCCCGGTGCAGTGCGAATATTATGCGATGGAGGGTTTGACTCAACTCTTGAAAACCATCCAGCTTATTCAAAAGTCGCTCAATCCAGACTTGGAACTGGAAGGGCTTCTCATGACGATGTTTGACAGCAGAAATTCTCTTTGCAACCAGGTCGTCGAAGAGGTTAGAAAACATTTTAACGAGAAAGTTTTTGATATTGCGATTCCGCGCAATGTGGCACTTGCTGAGGCGCCCAGCCATGGGAAACCCGTTATCTTGTATAATATTTTATCCAAAGGAGCTCAAACTTATTTGGAAGCAGCAAAAGAATTAATCGTGAATTCCGTTACCTAATGGGAATGTCGTATATCCATTGACAAGAATGAGTTAAATGGTTCATAAATTAACATAATTTATAAATGGAGCAAAAAATGATTGATCGGCAAAAGTTGGGGAAAGGTCTGAGCGTTCTGATTAGACAGAATACCTTGGAAAATGAGGAAAGAAACCGAGATTTTATAGAGTTGGACCTTTCCAGGATCGTTCCGAACAAATACCAGCCAAGAATCGAGTTTGATTCGTCGGAGCTGGAAGAGCTTGCCGCGTCCATACAAGTCAATGGGGTGATACAACCTGTCATGGTCAGGAGTAAAGGACTCAATCAATATGAGCTCGTGGCTGGAGAAAGGCGGTTTCGCGCATCACAAATGGCTGGATTAAAAAAGATACCGGCCTATATTAGAAACATTTCAGATCGGGAGATGCTTGAGTTTGCACTGATTGAAAACATCCAGAGGGCAGATCTTAATCCGCTTGAAGAGGCGCGCGCCTATGAACGTCTCATCAAAGAATTTGGTTTGACTCAGGAGGGGATTGCAAAGCAGGTCGGAAAAGAGCGATCAAGCATCGCAAATAGCTTACGTCTTCTCGAACTTCCGAAAGAGATTAGAGATTTAATTTCTGACGGAAAGCTTTCGGTTGGACATGCTAAGATTTTGATGACGATACAGATGAGGGATCATCAAATGGAGCTCGTACATCAAATCCTGGAAAAAGGGATCTCTGTTAGACAGGCAGACCTTCTGGCAAAAAAAATTGCGCAACCAAGACACACTCGAAATAAAAGAAAAGAAGCCGTATGGGTTGATCTGGAAGACCGTCTGAAGAGATCATTAGGAACAAAGGTTTCTATTGAAACCGGCCGCAAGGGTGGAAAAATTATGATAGAATATTATGGTCCAGAAGATCTGGAACGATTGATGGAAATCATGCTCGGCTGGAACCAGCAGGGATAAACTATTAATAATCGGGCGAAAGAAACAGCGCCCTAAAATCTTAAATTATAGGAGCCGGCTCTATGCTGACAAAAGAAAAAGAACGGAAAGATTCGTCGACGACAAATTCCGGAGAGATTATCGCTTTTCTCGGAAAGGGAACTTCGTTTAAAGGGGTTATTACTTACGAAGGGACTGTCCGGATTGATGGCAACGTCGAAGGAGAGATTATTACCAAAGGCGCTCTCGTTATTGGGGAATCGGCAGAAATCAAGGCGGAAATTGAAGTCGGAACGCTGGTCTGCGGTGGAGCGATCAACGGAAATATCGTTGCATTTGAAAAAGTTCAACTCATTGCCCCGGCGATTGTCACCGGGACGATTAAAACTCCGATTCTGATCATAGAAGAAGGGGTCCGCTTCAATGGTTCGGTCGACATGGGAAAGTCCGCATCTCATCAATCGGTTGCCGAACTTCGTAAAGGTGAGTAAAGCACACACGCCATTCTATTAATCACCCATCCATTCTGGTTTTAACTGATGAAAATTGCAGTTGGAATGAGCGGTGGGGTCGACAGTGCAGTGACCGCAGCGCTTTTAAAAAAAGAGGGCCATGATGTAGTTGGAATCCATCTCCGTCTCTACAAGGATGAGGGGGATGACGCGAAACATTGGCTAGACCGCTCTTGTTGTAAGATAGGTTTGGCGAGGCATGTGGTCAATCAACTCAAAATACCCTTGGAGGTCTTTGATGTTCAGGAAGCTTTTCAGTCCGTGGTCATTGACAATTTTGCTGAAGAGTATCATAGAGGGAGGACTCCGAATCCCTGTGTGCGATGTAATGAAACGATTAAATTTGGCACTTTAATCGAAAAAGCGAAATCGCTTGGAGCGGATTCCATCGCGACAGGGCACTATGCGAAAATAAAATTTAATGATTTAAGAGAATCTTTTCAATTACTTAGGCCAAAGGATCTTCTAAAGGATCAGACTTATTTTCTCTACCGTTTGAAGCAAGATCAGCTCAAATCAGTCTATTTTCCTCTTGCAGAGATGGAAAAAAAAGAAATTTATCGTATTGCGGAAGAGCTCGACTTTCCTTATGAAGATGTTCAGGAAAGTCAGGAAGTCTGTTTTGTGAATCAAGGTGACTATCGGACGTTTTTGAGAGAAGAGCGGGGAATCTCTGGCTCAAAAGGAAGTTTTGTTTCAGGGGAGGGGAAAATCCTCGGAGAACATGAAGGAGTTCCTTTTTATACAGTTGGACAGCGAAAAGGTCTGGGAGTGGCTTTCGGAAAGCGACAATTTGTGATCGAGATTAAACCAAGAGAAAATCAAATTGTCTTGGGAAGTGAACCCGATCTCATGAAGAATGAGATGCGGGTAAGTGATTTAAACTGGATTTCGGGCGAGGCTCCAGTCAAGGCGGTTCAAGCCACAGTGAAGATTCGATATCGATCAAGGGAGGCGAAAGGAGAAATCCAACCGTTGGGACAAGACCGCGTCCGTGTCACTTTTGACGAGCCGCAAAAGGGAATTTCACCTGGGCAGTCGGCTGTATTTTACCAGAAAGAGGAAGTCCTGGGAGGCGGGGTAATCGATTGAGTCTCGAATATTATGAGATCAATCCCGAGAAAGGAATCCCGCTTGGCTGTCTGGTGTTTATTCATGGGCTGGGAGTCAATGGGAAGGATCTCATGCCCCTTGCCGCACAGTTAAACCTTCCGCAAACGAAGTTCGTATTTCCAAATGCCCCTTTTCCGGTTGATTATTCCTACGAAGGGAGAGCCTGGTATCAGCTACCTCGGGAAAACGGAAAAGGAATTTCGATTAGTCGAAAAGGGATTATCGAACTCCTCCAAAAAATAGAATTATCCGGAATTCCCGCGAATCAGATTATTATCGGAGGATTTTCACAAGGAGCAGTCATGAGTCTGGAAGCTGGCCTCCGATATCCTAACAAGATTTGCGGGATTATCGCGTTAAGTGGTTATCTCCATGCTCCAGAACAAATTTCGATTGAAAAAAATCAAGCCAATCAGGGGATTCCGGTTCTGGTCTGCCACGGAGAAGAAGATGATGTTCTTCCTATCGAAGGGAGCCGCGAAGCCGTTCGATATCTGGAAAAAGAGGGATACTCTGTTTCGTTTCACGAATATCCGATCGGGCACCAGGTGATTCCCGAAGAGCTGATTGTCATCCGGCAGTTTATCTTGGATTCCCTCCAGCAAGCTTTGTTTCCAGCGAAATAAAAAAGCCTTACCTAAATCGTCTTGCTCCCGGATTGGAAAGGGTCATTTTGGCTGGTCCATACCTCAAATATTGTTTGAAGCGAAGCCCTAATAAAATTTTTAACCCGAAGAATTATATTTTCATTCATATTTTTCCTTTCTCTAAAAGGTTTTTGAGTGCGGTGGGCCGTTGATACCAGAATTTTTCATAATATCTGATCCATTCTTCGGCGGACTTCAATGTTTCGGCATTGAGTGAAATCCGGTGAAAACTTCCTTCCCTTCTCCGTTCAATCAAATGTGCTCCTTCCAAAACCTTCAGGTGTTTTGAGACCGCGGCCAGCGACATTTTGAAGGGTTTGGCTATTTCAGAAATGGTCCGTTCTTTTACGGATACATTTCTCAAGATTGCCCTCCGGGTTGGATCTGAAACAGCGTGAAAGATAAGATCTAAATTAAGAGCCAATGATTTAACCATATGGTTGAATATAAATCAAAACCGGAAAAGGAGTCAACCCAATGGTTAAATCTTGAAATGACGGATCGCAATTCGGGAGTTCTTGGGATTTTTCTAAAGTCTTCCGGAGTTTTTGGCAGCTGTGCAGTTTTAGTTAAAGGCTTATTTCAAAATGTGATGCAGCGCAAAATCGGCGCCAATTGCAAGGAGCGCGGATAGATTCAGCCAGGCAATCCGAGTTTTTCCAACATTAAAAAAATAGAGGATATTAAACAGAATAAAAACCTCGGCAATATGGGAGATCGGCGCATGGAGCCAGCGCCACCTTCCGACTGCGAAGGTGAGAAAGTAAAATAGGAGTGCTCCCTGGAGACCGATCCATTCAATTCGATTCCCATGGCCTGAACGGTAGAGCCGGATGAGGGCCGCGATCAGGCAGAGCAAAACAATTAAAAAAAGAAGCGGAAAAAGGGGCCACCAGTCTTTTACATACATGGTTAGAAACTCGTCATATTAAAAAGCCCCGGCAAGTTTAAACAAGAACACTTATCGACTATCTGATCGTCAGGACCGGGCACTTGGCCATCCGGACTACTTTTTCGGCCACACTGCCCAGCAAAACATGTTCCACGCCGGTCCGACCATGGGTTCCCATGATAATCAGGTCGACTTTTTCCTGAACGGCTTTCATGACAATTTCCCGGGCAGGGGATCCTACAGACATGGACGCTTTGACCGGAATACCCTGCTTCCTGAGAAGGGAGGTGAAGTTCTTGATTAGAGAATCGGCAATACTTTTTAGCGCTTCACTGTTATCCACGACCATAAATGCATCGGTGGTCGTGTAAGGAAACGGTTCAATTGCATGAAAGAGATGAATTCTGGCCCCAAAACTTTTTGCGGTCATTACGGCGTATTTTAATAATCTTTCAGATTCCGGCGAAAAATCAGTGGGCACCAGTATTTTTTTTATCTTTGCGGCAACTCTTTTTCTTCTTGCCATTTTTTTCTCCTTGATTAAACGCATCAGTCATCATTGACTATAGAATAATTTGTTTCCACTATGCAAACTTGGAGACAAAAGAAATGTCATGTCTGTTTTTGATGAAAACAGCCAGGGCGAATCAAGCGACATAGTAAAGAATCGTGAAATAATGGCTGGCGCTTCCGGCCATTACAAAAAGGTGCCATATTCCATGACCATTTCGAATCCGGCCTTCCAATGCATAAAAAATGACTCCGATTGTATAAAACAGTCCGCCGATAACAATCCATATTAGACCTGTTGCAGGGAGCGCACGAGAGAGCGGTTTGATTAAAAAAATGACAGTCCAGCCCATGAATATATAAATAATGACCGGGAGAATCCGAGGCTCTTTTTTCCAGATCATCTCTTGTATCATGCCGAGGACAGCCAATAGCCAGATAATCCAAAATAATGTCCATCCGAGCGATCCCCTTAAGGTGACAAGCGTAATGGGCGTATAAGTCCCGGCTATTAAAAGATAAATAGTCAAATGTTCAAGTTTCTGAAAAATAATTTTAGTTTTCCCGCGAAAGAGATGATAAAGAGATGAAAATAAATAAAGGAGCAACAATATGGTGCCGTAAACCGTGACGCTTATGGTTTTGAGCGCATCGTCCCCTCTGAAAGAGACTGCGATCAGAACAAATAACCCTGTTGTTGAGAGGAGGAATCCAATTAGATGGGTTACAAAATTAAATCGCTCTCCTCGATCCATATCTCCGGCCAGCCAATAGAGTTTGTGATCAAATGAACTTAATCAAGAGTTATTTTGGAATCATTCAAGCCAATAAAGATCTTGTAGACACAAATCGAACTGACCTATGATAACAAAAATGAATTACATTTCGATAGGGATTGACCAAATTATTTCCAGGCCGCTTCACCGACCGTAACAACCGATTATTTTAGTGGTATCATCCATTCTTGTTAAAATCGGGGGATTTATCGTGCCATTAAACTAAGAATTCTGAGATTTCACTGAACCAGAGTTTATTCAAGGGCAGAAGGAGGATTATATTATGGCATGGATCACAAATATGGTTATTGCCATTGTGGCGTTCTTCCATTTTTACTTTCTTATCCTCGAAATATTTTTTTGGGATACTTCTTTTGGTCGGAAAGTTTTTGCGATGACTCCTGATTACGCGAAAACCACGAAGGTGCTTGCCTCTAACCAGGGTGTTTACAACGGATTTTTGTCTGCAGGTTTGGTTTGGGGCCTGACGCTTGGTGCGGCCGGAAATTCGGTTAAGATCTTCTTCCTGGGATGTGTCATTGTTGCGGGTATATTTGGTGGATTGACCGCCAATCGCAAAATACTCTGGATCCAGGCTCTTCCTGCCGTCATAGCCCTTGTGTTAAAATTGCTGGAGTGACATTCATGAATCATTGATATTCTTTGAATCAGACCTTTCCTTTCCAGAAATCTACAATATCTTTAAGCAGAACTAAAAAAATGCCAAAGGCTTTATCCAAATTCTCCCAATGGTATTCTTGGCTAAAATAGAATGGAGGAAATTCACAAGTTGCGTTATTATCGGGTTCACAACCTGAAGGTATGGATTTTCATCTGGATTCTGGCGATAATCCATTTCAATCGCTGTGCATGGGCGGAACAGGCATTTGAAGGAACAGGACCGTTTCCTGTGCGAAACTACAGCCCGATTCAATTATTGTTTCTATCCATGCCTGCGGAAAATGCCACAACGCTTCCCCGAGGTTTATATGAGGTCAGATTTGAAGCGGTAGAAAGTAATATTCTCCTGGTCGAATCTACTCCCAAGATCAATCTCCTTCTCAAGTTTGAAACCTTTCGCTCCGAATTACAGCTTAAATATGGATTCAAAAAATCGATCGAATTGGGATTGGAAATTCCGTTTCTTGACCGCATGTGCGGTTTTCTAGATCCTTTCATCATGAGCGTGGAAGAAGGTTTCTCGAATTTAAACGCGAATCGCGTCAAGTTAGGCATAAGTTCGTTTGGAGGGTATCTGATCACTCAGAATGGAAAAACGATTCTATCGGGTGCAGACAATGAGACGGGAATGGGCGATATTGTCTTAAGCGGAAAATGGGGACTCGTTGCCGAAGGTCTATGGCAACCTGCTTTTGCCGTTCGCGGAGCGGTCAAATTTCCAACCGGCGATTTTAGCCGGGCATTTGGTAGCGGAAGGTCAGATACGGGAATCGGTCTGGCGCTTCATAAACAGATTTATGGCCGCTGGTTTCTCTATTTTAATCAGAATGTTGTATTTCCTGGAGGTCATTTTGGATCCACTGATATCACATTGAATCCTATTTACTCGACTTCAATTGCCTGTGAATATTTATTATCGTCCCGGTTTTCTTTTACCGCTCAATTTGATTACTATTCATCTCCTTTCCATGATACGGAGTCTCACATTTTGGATAACGGCACAGCTGAATGGGTTCTGGGATTCAATTATAAGACCAGGCATCAAATAGTTTGGCAATTTTATGCGATTGAAAATTTTGAAAATCCTGAAGGCTCGGCGGCTGATTTTTCGCTGGTCACCGATTTGACCTATCGGTTTAATTAATATTGAGTGTTTGGATATCCTGCTTTCATTTCTGAGCATACAGGGCATTCACTGAATGTCCGGATTTTCCTGATTTCAAATTACCTTGACACGATTAAGCGTCCTGGCCGATCCTGTATGGGAAGCAAGTGCTTTGGATTTTCTCTGAATATCTATCCAAACGGAGAATCGCATGAAAGTGGGAGTTATAGGTTCGGGAGTGGTTGCACAGGTTTTGGGAAGTGGTTTTCTTAAACATGGTCATGATGTGATAATGGGGACCCGAACACTGGCTCATCTGGGGGATTGGGCGAGACAACATCCAGGCACCCAAGTGGGAAGCTTTGCCGAAGCAGCGAAGTCATCCGACTTGATTGTATTGGCGGTCAAGGGAACGGCGGCAGCGGATGCGCTAAGGGCTGCTCAGGCAGAGAATTTAAAGGGAAAAATTGTCATGGATGCGACGAATCCCATTGCAGAAACTCCGCCCGTAAATGGCGTATTGAGTCTCTTTACCACTACGAATGACTCTCTCATGGAGCGTTTGCAAAGAGAGTTTGGAAATGCACGTTTTGTTAAAGCCTTTAATTCAGTTGGGAACGCGTGTATGGTGAATCCAACGTTCAATGCGGGCAAGCCCACCATGTTCATCTGTGGGAACGATGAGGTTGCAAAAGAAACCGTAAGTGGTATTCTTGACCAATTCGGCTGGGAAACGGCAGATATGGGTCAGGCTGAGGCTGCACGAGCGATCGAACCACTTTGTATCCTATGGTGTATCCCCGGATTTCTTCATAATGAATGGTTTCATGCCTTTAAGCTCCTTACTTGATTCATCATCAATTGTTTCATCCACGCTATCTGATCTCCCGTCCATGTCTATCGTGATGTTCTTCAGCCTGAAAATGCCTTTCTCTGAAACGCAATTTCTGTTCACGATGATCTTCCCGGGCATGTCTTTTGATTTCTCTGATTTCTTCCATTCGATAGCGATTCAGTCCAGGGGGAATGCCAGGTCCTTCTGTGTGGACCCAGGGCCCTTTATAATACGGCGACCGGTACCAGTCTCCGCCATGGTGATAGAAATAGACGTGTTCAAAATAAAATAAATCTTGAGGGATGCCGACAGCAATATAGGCTCTCAGGCCATCGCTGTAAACCATTCTCGGAGGGGCTTCTAAAACAATCGGCGGGGGAGCGGGCCGATTGCCAATATGAAAATCAAAGTCCACCGATTGAGCGAAAGCCGGCAATGGAAGAAATCCGCTTATGATCCATCCGAGCAGCAAAAATAAGGTTTTCATAGATGAACCTTTCACAGTTCCATGAGTTTGAGGAGTCATGCCCGGATTGATGGGGAACATGACTCCTCATCCTTCTCTTGTTAAAGCAATTTATTTTTCTTTATTTTCGGCTTTAACATGTCGGTCATGACGTAAATCTTTCCGATCTGCTTTTCGATCATGGCGATCTTTATGGAGAGACTTCCGGTCTTGATGAAGATCTTTTTTGTCAACTCGCAAATCTCTGCGATCTTGGTGAACATCGCGATTATCTTTTGCCAATTCGGCCTTTTCCTTTGCTACCCCCGAAGTGTTACCACTTTTCAAATCTGCAGCCAGTTCATGTCGGTCCTCGGACCGCTGTTTTAAATCGCCGATTACTTCCCGGCGATCGGCTCGGATATTTTGCTTGTCATTCGTGATATCCTGTCTGTCCCGGCGCACATCTCCATTGTCCTGACGGAGTTCCTTTTTATCCTGGTTGATATCCTGCTGAACGGTCTGTGCGAATACCTTCGTTGAAACGGAGGCAATCATCACTCCGAGTGCGATTCCCAAAAAAAGCGTGAGTCTATTCATTTGAAACTCCTTTACATGCGGTTTTTAATCATGTTTCCACCTCCCGTATAGAGCAAGGTCTATGCCACGAAACCCGTTCCCCTAAACCTTGAAAATTCAATTATTTTTGTACGAGGATGTTTCTAACCTCTGTTAACACTGACTCAAATCAGTTGTCACATGCCTCAATTGAGGCATCTTCCCAGGAATGTCAATCAATTCATCTTTGAATGCGCTGTTGATTTTCCCTGAGATTTTTTGTATTATACCATTTAGTTAATTAACTAAATGGTATAATACAATATGGCAAATGATATCCTTAGCTCGACCTTTTCGGCTTTAGCCGATCCGACGCGGCGGGCAATTCTTGCGCGACTTGCTTCCGGTGCCGCTTCTGTGACAGAACTGGCAGAGCCGTTCGAGATGACTCTGCCCGCCATATCGAAGCACCTGAAAGTCCTTGAACGGGCGGGACTGATTGCTCGCGGGCGCGAAGCGCAAAGGAGACCCTGCCGGATCGAAGGTAAACCGCTTAAAGAAGTAGCGCGTTGGGTGGAAGATTTTCGTACCTGTTGGGAGCAGAGCTTGGATCAACTGGATGCCTATATGCGAAAATTAGGAACCTCTCAAAAGAAAGATAAGAAAAACAAACTCGGCCGCAAAAAGGAAATAAAGCCGCTCAAACGGTGGCAGTGAAATGGCTTCCGATCAATGCATCGATAGAAGAGTGGAAGACCTTTGATGGGGGACGCGAAACCATGAAGCAGGGTTGGGACGGGAGTCTGGATCAGTTGGAAAAATACGTTGAACACCTGGAGAAATCGAAATGAAGCCACGAATTACTGTTATCACCCTGGGCGTCGACCATTTGGAAAGATCTCTACATTTCTATCGCGATGCGCTCGGATTTGAAACCAAAGGGATTGTCGGTCAGGAATTCGAACGTGGTGCTGTCGTCTTTTTTGATTTGCAACCCGGACTGAAACTCGCACTCTGGCCGCGTGATGAAATTGCCTATGATGCAGCCCTTTTAAAAACACCGCGAAGTCCGACTGAACTCACCCTTGGCCACAACGTCAACAGTCGGGAAGAGGTCGACTCTGTGATGGAACTTGCGAAACGGGCGGGTGCGAAGATTACGAAAGTGGCTCAAAAAACCTTTTGGGGCGGTTATGCTGGATATTTCCAGGATCCCGATGATCATCTCTGGGAAGTGGTCTGGAACCCCGAATGGACGATTAAGGATTAGGCTCATAGTCGTTCTCAATTCTTGCCTTGAGACCAATTGACATCAAAAATGTTTGTGTGTATTCTCACCTAAAATCTCGGGATTTATCTGTGAGGAGCAAAAATGTCTCGCTACAGTAATGACAAGAGAGCTTTTCTTGCCATGGGTTTTATTTTCTGTTTTCTCGCAGCGGTTCTGGCATGCCAGAAAAAAGAAAACACCATTAAAATAGGGATTGCTGGTCCCATGAGCGGTGATCAAAGCAAAATGGGCATCGACGAAAAGAATGGCGCAGAACTGGCCGTTGATGAATGGAATGGCCGGGGGGGAGTCTTGGGCAAAAAAATAGAACTTTTGGTGGAAGATGATCAACACGATCCCAAACAGGCGGTTGCCGTTGCTAATAAATTGGTCAATTCGGGAGCTGTGGCTGTTGTCGGACACTGGAACAGCGGCTCCTCCATTCCCGCTTCGGACGTCTATCATCAAGCCGGCATTCCGATGATTACTCCGGCCTCCACCAATCCGGAACTGACTGAACGGGGATATGAAAATATTTTCCGGATTTGCGGAAGAGATGACCAGCAGGGAAAAGTCTCAGCGGCGTTTGTTATCCATCACCAGGAATTTAAAAGAATTGCGATTCTGCATGACAAAAGCACCTATGGACAGGGCCTTGCGGATGAGTTCAGAAAAAATCTGACAGACTCCGTTGAAGTGATCCACTATGGCGGATTAACCCAGGGGGACAAAGATTTTAGAGGAATTCTGACAACGCTAAAGGAAAAACGCCCCGATTTGCTCTTTTTCGGAGGGATCTATCCTGAAGCCGGACAGCTGGCAATGCAGGCAAAAGAAATCGGCATCAACGCGCCTTTGATAAGCGGTGATGGCACCTTCGACCCCACCTTCATCAAGATTGCCGGAAGTGCAGCGGATGGCTCTTATTTGACCTTTTCATCAGACCCTTCAAGAGAGAAAGATGCCGCTCGGGTATTAGACCGTTACCATCAGAAATACGGTGAACATGGCCCCTATTCTCTTTATGCCTATGATGCAGCTAATGCGCTTTTGAAAACGATTTCGGAAATCAAATCGACAGATCCAAAGTCCCTCTCCAGGGGATTGCACCAGATCCAGTTGAAAGGGACGACTGGAAAGATAGAATTTGACGCTAAAGGGGATCTGCTGGTTTCTCCGTATGTCGTCTGGGTAGTCAAAGAAGGAAAATTTATTGAATTTTGGAAACCCTAGCTAAATGTTTTTACAGCAAGTCATCAATGGTTTGATACTGGGTTCGATCTATGCATTGATTGCTCTAGGTTACACGATGGTCTATGGCATTCTCGAGCTGATCAACTTTGCCCATGGTGAAATTTATATGATCGGAGCCTATCTTTCGATCATTTCCTTTGGTTTTTTTACGACGATGGGGATCACGCAGCATTATTTGATTCTCTCGCTGATTTTATCTTTTTTTTTCTCCGCGCTATTTTGCGCGGCCTATGGTTTTACCATGGAGAAATTGGCCTATCGGCCGTTGCGGCAGGCTCATCGGCTCTCTCCGCTGATCTCTGCAATCGGCGTCTCCATTTTTCTACAAAATTATGTTATGCTCACCCAGGGTTCCGGAGATCTTGTCTTCCCCCATCGTTTCACTGTCGGTGAACTTTACTTCTCAGGTATTCGGATCACCGTGCTTCAGCTTGTGATATTGGGATCCGCGATTGTTTTGATGGGCTCCCTCTACTTTCTTGTTCAAAACACCTTAATCGGAAAAGCCATGAGGGCCACCGCGCAGGACAAGGTGATGTCCAATCTCCTGGGGATTGACACCGATCTCATCATTTCTGTCACCTTTGTCCTCGGATCCCTGCTGGCTGCCGCGGCCGGAATGATGGTCGCCATGTATTATGGAACCGTCAATTTCTTTATCGGATATATTGCCGGTATTAAGGCATTTACGGCCGCCGTTTTGGGTGGTATCGGGAGCATTCCCGGGGCGATGTTAGGCGGGCTCCTTCTGGGAATGGTTGAAAGCCTGGGAGCAGGTTATATTTCAAGCGAATATAAGGATCTTTTTGCATTTTTGATATTGATTCTGGTTCTCCTCTTCAGACCTTCCGGTTTATTGGGCTCTCCTCTTAAAGAAAAAGTGTAGGAAAACGAGCGTTGAAAACAAATGCAGCCTACACTATTATCGGCATTCCTCTTTGGTTTGGCCTGCTGGGTCTCCCCTTCTTAGGCGTTTCAGGAGGGATAAAGCTCTCCCTCGGTGTTTTGTTGCTTTTGGTATCGATTCGCCTCATTCGAAAAATCCCTACCCGGAACTTTAAACGAACTGCGTTTTACGGTATCACCTCAAGTCAGAATATACCTTATTTATGGGAGAGGATAAAGTGGCTCCTTGCTCTTTCTCTGATTATCGTTCCCTTATTTCTCGACAACTATCAGCTTGACGTGATGACCATGGCCGGACTCTATATTGTTCTAGCTCTCGGACTCAATGTCGTGGTCGGCTTTGCAGGTCTCCTTGATCTGGGGTATGCCGCTTTTTATGCCGTAGGGGCGTATAGCTATGCGCTCATGTCGGTTCATTTTCACATCAATTTCTGGCTGGCCATTCCTCTGGCAGGCATATTAGCGGGAGCTTTCGGCTTTTTGCTCGGTGTGATCACGCTTCGGTTGAGAGGTGACTATCTTGCGATCGTGACTCTTGGATTTATTCAGATTCTCCATCTCGTGCTCAACAATTGGGACTCCGTGACACGAGGACCTAAAGGAATATCAGGAATTCCCCATCCTAAAATAGGAAAGTTCATCTTCTATCAGCCGATCGATTACTACTACCTTATATTGGCCATAGTCGTGGTTGCATTATTCTTCATTCAACGAATTAAATCTTCCAGAATCGGTCGAGCCTGGGACGCGATCCGTGAAGACGAAATTGCCGCCGAAGCGATGGGAATCCATACGACGCAGATGAAAACTCTCGCGTTTGCCATTGGAGCGGCCTGGGCGGGCGTCTGCGGGACTTTTTTCTCGGCTAAATTCGGTTTTGTTTCGCCCGAAAGTTTTACTTTTTTTGAATCGATTTTGATTTTATCTATGGTAGTATTGGGTGGTATCGGGAGTATACCGGGGGTTATTTTGGGCGCGTTGGTCTTAATGATTCTGCCAGAAATGATGCGGGGATTTTCCAATTACCGAATGCTCCTTTTCGGATTGGCCATGATACTCATGATGGTCCTTAGGCCGCAGGGAATTCTCGGCAATTTTCGAAGAAAAATAGAATTATCATAAGAGAAAGGTCAATTTGACAGGCGAGATGGGGTTAGCTGCCCCCTGCCGAGGACTTCCGATATTGGATTTTCGTTGTGGGTCGCAGAGCCACAGGAGCGAGGAAAATGGAGCGTACAGATTCGGTACGTGAATATTTCCGAGTGATGAGAACGTAGCAGATGATCCCATATCGCCTGTCGGTGCTAATGATGGAATGTGGTGCGGTTGAGCGGGACCATCCCCTTGCTTTCAAAAGGGAATTCTCTTTTCGTCCAGAATTTCGATAAAACAACTTTCCCGGTTAGCTTATAATTCACGTCGCTTTCTCCCAAAATTGTTCTAAGAAGATGGGAAAGACCGTTAATCGAAGTTGAGAAGGGGAGTGTAACCACTTCGGACCCAGATTCCTTTAGAGAAATGGGGGTTATGAGTTCGCCGGCGCCGAGCGTCTCCTCATTTAATTCGAGACGATAATTCAATTTATCTACCGTGACCCCCACAGAATTGGGATTGGTCACTTTGATCAAAAAGGCAAGATCAATCGAAGAAAATGAGACGCCGGTCAGCTCAATTTCCTGGAGTGCCAGATCGGGCTTGATTAAATTCGGTGAGCAGCCGCCTGACGCAAGGGAAAGAAATAAAAGAGATAGGTAAAACCGTCGGACCATAAGGAGATACCCTATCAGATTTTTGCAAAACATTCAAAGCCGGATAGATAATTCATGACCGATCAAACGGATGATAAAATCAAAACGATTATGCAGCTCGCCATGGCAGAAAAGTGGGAAGAAGCCAGGTTCAGGGTTCGAGAATTGATCCAGAACGCGCCTCTGGATCCGGGAATCAAGGTCCTTCAGGCAGATATCGAAAATATATCCGGAAATGAAAAAGAAGCCTTGCGTCAGCTTAAGGAGATTTTGAGAGCCCACCCGGAATACGGTCCCGCTCATTATAGTACTGGCGTCCTTCATGCACGCCAGGGGCGATGGGACCAGGCAAAATCTTTTTTTATCAAATCGATCGGCCTCTTCGACCCAGATCAGAGGGAAATGCTCTCGGATGCCTGGCTTCAGTTAGGGGTGGCGCATTGGGAACAGCGGAATCCCGGCGAAGCCATTGAAGCCTGGTACCGCGCGCTTTCTTTTAATCCGGCTCAATGGAAAGCAAGAGAATACCTCGAAGAGTTTACTCCCGACTACAGTCAACCCAAAATGTTAGGAGCTCCGGAATATTTTCGGAAATTTCAGGAGATTCAGGTCCAAAGCTATCTTGTCCAACACGGTAAAACCGAATTCGACTCATTGGAAGAGGCCGATATGCTTTTTCGAAAAATGACGGAAGCCTGGAATGCAATTCCGGAAAAATGGAAACTTGAAGATCTGGCCGAGATTGAAAGGACGCGATATTTCAGATCCGTGACTTTAATTTGAAGCAAGTACTCAGGAGTCTCTTCTGGACACTCTGCTCGAAATAAAAAATCTTTCCAAATCGTTCGGAGGCCTCACTGCGATTTCAGAAGTCGACGCGAGTCTGAAGAAGAAGGAAATTACCAGCCTGATTGGTCCAAACGGAGCAGGCAAGACCACCTTTTTTAACTGCGTGACCGGAATGGTTCCTTTTTCGGCTGGAGAGATCATTTTTCAAGAGAAGAATCTCAAAGGCCTGAAACCGTTTCAGGTGACGAGAGCAGGCATTGCGCGCACCTTTCAAAATATCCGGCTCTTTGGTGGCCTGTCTGTTTTGGAAAATGTCATGGTCGGGGGAGACATTCATAGCCGGTATGGTCTGATTGCCGCCTTATCCCGTTCGGCGGAATCCCGGAGATTAGAGAGGGAACGGGTTGAACAGAGCACAGACCTCCTCGAATTTGTCGGTCTGGAAAATCAAAAATCAAAAAGGGCGCGGGAACTTTCCTATGGAGACCAGCGTAGACTTGAAATTGCCCGGGCACTTGCGACCGGGCCATTACTCCTTCTACTGGATGAGCCCGCCGCAGGCATGAATCCGAGTGAATCGAGGCGCTTGATGGATTTTATGCTCAAGATTCGAGAGAGGGAGATTACACTTCTTCTGATTGAACACGATATGAAAGTGGTCATGGGAATTTCAGATAAAATTATTGTTCTGGATCATGGTGTCAAGATAGCGGAAGGAAAACCCCGGGATGTCCAGCATGATCCAAAAGTGATTGAAGCCTACCTGGGAGGAGGGCTCTCTTCGCCATGCTGAAAGTGGAAAATCTTCGAGGAGGATATGGCGCCATCGAAGTATTGAAGGGAATAGACCTGGAAGTTGCCGAAGGAGAGACAGTTTCAATCATTGGTGCGAATGGCGCAGGCAAGTCAACCGCCTTAATGATGATCTCGGGAATATTACCATATCAATCCGGAAAAATTCTATTTAATGGAAAAGAAATTTCTGGGTTTTCGCCTTCTAAAATTGTATCATTAGGCATTTTGCAGGTTCCCGAAGGAAGAAGAATCTTCTCTCGACTGACCGTTCTCGAAAATCTTGAACTGGGAGGATTCGCTCTTAATAGAAAAAACGCATCCAAAAACCAATTTGAATATGTTTTTGCCCTGTTTCCACTTCTCTTTGAGAGAAAAAACCAGCTTGGGGGGACTTTGAGCGGAGGCGAGCAGCAGATGCTTGCGATCGGAAGAGCCCTTGTGGGACAACCGAAGTTACTGATTATCGATGAACCGTCTCTTGGATTAGCCCCCCTGATGGTGGAGAAGATTTTTAAAATGATCAAAATGCTGGGGGCGGAAGGATTGACCCTGCTCCTGGTTGAACAAAATGCGCGGCTCGCCCTTTCAATTTCCCAAAGAGCCTATGTCATGGAAACGGGACAAGTGACCCTGCAGGGAGAATCCGCCCAATTATTAAATGACCCAAGAATCAAGACAGCCTATTTAGGAGAATAAAAAAGTCGATTCATGAACCGGACGCCGCTTTTCGAAATTCATAAAAAATTGAATGGCAAATTAGTCGAGTTTGGAGGATGGGAAATGCCCCTCTTTTATTCCGGCGTCGTCGCGGAGCATAAAGGGGTCCGGACAGATGTGGGGCTCTTTGATATCTGCCATATGGGGAGATTGATCGTCCAAGGGGCTGACGCGGAATCTTTCCTGCAAAAAACGACGGTTAACAATGTCGCATTGCTTGTCCCGGGCAAAGCCCACTATTCGCTGGTCTGTAATCTTCAGGGAGGAGTGAAAGATGACATCTTCATTTACAAAAAAGGGGACAGTGATTTTTTTATCTGCGTGAATGCGTCTAACCGGGAAAAGATCTTTCGCTGGTTCTTAGACCAGAAAGGGCAATCCCGGGTTTCAATCGAAGATGCAAGCCAAAGGCTGGGAATGCTGGCGCTCCAGGGGCCAAAGGCGCCGCGACTTCTTGAAAAAATTCTGGGGAAAAAATTCCGGCCGTTAAAACATGCCGAATTTTTCGAAGAGGAGATATCAGGCGTTTCCGCAATGATTGCAAGGACCGGTTATACGGGAGAACGGGGTTATGAATTTTATTATCCGGCCTCCGAATCCGAAAAATTATGGGCCCTCTTTATGAAAATGGGCCAGGACGAAGGGATTATCCCGGTCGGCCTAGGGGCGAGAGATACGCTCAGGCTAGAGATGGGCTATGCCCTCTATGGGCATGAACTGGGAGAGGATATTTCTCCCCTGGAGGCCGATTTGGCAAAATTCGTCTATTTTGACAAGCCCTTTATTGGAAAAGAGTCTCTGCAGAAAATGCAGGAAAAAGAACTTTCGAGAATCTTAATCGGTTTCGAATTAAAGATAAAAAATGTTCCACGCCAGCATTGCCGGCTTTTTCAGGGTGACCAGGAGATCGGCGAGGTCACCAGTGGAAATTTAACTCCCTCTGTTCAGAAAGGAATAGGGATGGCCTTTATCCAGACCTCCTGGGCTCGCGAAGGGACCGAGTTTTCGGTTTTAATTCGAGACAAGAAGATTCCGGCGGTGGTAACCAAAAGGCCGTTTTACAAGAAGAAATAAAGGAAAAATCATGTATACACCTCATACAGAAGAAGAGATCCAGTCGATGCTCCAAATCATCGGGATTCCATCGATGGAAGGACTTTTTGCAGACATACCAAAATCGGTCCGATTAAACCGTATCCTTAAGACGGGCCGTCCCTTATCTGAACTTGAAATCCGTCAGGAGATGGGAGATTTGGTTCGGAAGAATTCACATTTGGAAGAATATACGTCTTTTCTCGGAGCCGGGTCCTACGATCATTATATTCCCGCGCTCATAGGACCCATTCTATTCCGATCGGAATTTTATACAGCCTATACCCCCTATCAAGCGGAATTGAGCCAGGGAATGTTGCAGGCCATCTATGAGTATCAAACCGCGATCTGTGAGTTGACCGGAATGGAGGTAGCAAATGCCTCGCTTTATGATGGCGCGTCTGCTCTGGCCGAAGCTGTTTTGATGATGGTTCGAATAGGTAAAAAAAGATCAGAGATTCTGAT
Source organism: Nitrospirota bacterium (assembly GCA_016194305.1). Taxonomy (NCBI): domain Bacteria; kingdom Pseudomonadati; phylum Nitrospirota; species Nitrospirota bacterium. The sequence goes on from JACQBW010000011.1 coordinate 62,977, forward strand.
TTCAAAAACAATCCATCCCTTTTACCAGGATGTCGTCAGGACTTATTGCAAAGGGTTGGATCTTAAATTTATTGAGGTGGAATATCAGAATGGACAGGTTTCCCTCGATCAGGTCAAGAAACAAATCACGGATAATACTGCGGGCCTGCTTCTTCAATATCCCAATTTCTTCGGTTGTTTGGAGGAGATTCCGGAACTCATTCAGCTTGCGCATGATAAAGGAGCGAAGGTGGCTGTATCGGTTGATCCGATCGCATTGGGAATACTCAACTCCCCGGGAGAGCTTGGAGCCGATATTATCGTGGGAGAGGGACAAGGCATGGGGAACAGCATGAGTCTTGGCGGCCCCTATGTCGGTTTCTTTGCCACCCGGACAGAATTTATCCGACAGCTTCCCGGGAGAATTGTTGGGGTCGCCCATGACAAGGAGGGGAGGAGAGGATATACGTTAACGCTTCAGACGCGGGAACAACATATCAAGCGCGAGAGAGCCACTTCGAATATTTGTACGAATGAATCGCTAAATGCCCTTGCCTCTCTTTTCTACATGGTGACGTTGGGAAAAAAGGGGCTTGCGGAAGTTGCACGGCAATCGACTCTCAAGGCGCACTTTCTTCAAGATGCGTTGAGCCGTATCCCCGGCGTTGCTATTCCCTGGAGTGCCCCTTTCTTTAAAGAGTTTGCCGTGAAACTCGATCGCAGTCCGAAAGAGATCAACGAAGCATTATTAAAAGAGAGAATCATAGGCGGACTTGATCTGGGGCGGTATTATCCCGAATTAAAACAGCATTACCTTCTCTGTGTGACTGAAAAGAGAACAAAATCGGAATTGGAGAGACTTGTCGCTCTGATTTCCAGGAGATAAGGAGTTTATTATTTGGCAGAAGCAAAACGAGATAAATTAATTTTTGAAAAAAGTGTATCAGGACGAAAGGCTTATGCCCTTCCCCCCCTGGATGTACCGGAATCCTCCTTAGAATCGCTGTTTCCGTCAAAGTTCCTTAGAAAAGAGCCGCCCGGCCTTCCGGAAGTCAGTGAGCTCGACCTGGTGCGCCACTATGTCAAACTTTCTCAAAAAAATTTTTCAATCGATTCCGGTTTTTATCCTCTCGGGTCCTGTACCATGAAGTACAATCCGAAAATAAATGACGAAATCGCGAGACTTCCTGGCTTGGCAGCCCTCCACCCGCTCCAGCCAGAGGAGACCCTTCAAGGAGCGTTAGGACTTCTTTATGCGCTCGAAGAGCTTTTAAAAGAGATACTTGGATTTGACCGGATTTCCTTTCAACCGGTGGCCGGTGCACAGGGTGAGATGGTCGGCCTGATGATGATCCGCGCTTATCTTCAATCGAAAGGGGAGAACCGCCACAAAGTGTTGATTCCCGATTCAGCCCATGGCACGAACCCGGCAAGCGCCATGCTCGCCGGATTCGAAGTGGAAGAAATCCGGTCCAATAGCCAGGGATTGATCGATCTGGATGATTTAAAAAAACATATGGACCGGGATTGCGCTGCGCTGATGCTGACCAATCCCAATACGTTGGGGCTCTTTGAAAAAGATATCATCGATATCTCGAAGGTGGTTCATGAGGCAGGTGGCCTGATGTACATGGATGGGGCAAATTTAAACGCACTTCTTGGTTTGGTACGTCCCGGTGACATGGGGTTTGACGTCGTGCATTCCAATCTTCATAAAACTTTTTCAACACCCCATGGTGGCGGGGGACCGGGAGCCGGGGCCGTCGCCGTCAAGGCATTTCTCGCCCCCTTTCTTCCGAAGCCGACGATTGAAAAGAAGGGGGAACGCTATGTCCTAGACGACAACCGGCCCGATTCAATCGGAAAAGTGAGCACATTCTACGGAAATTTTGGAAATCTGGTCCGGGCCTATGTCTATATCCGGTCCAATGGGGCAGAGGGTTTGGCCAGGATCAGCCAAATGGCCATCCTCAATGCAAATTATGTCCGGTCAAAACTGGAGAAGGTTTTAAAAGTGGCTCAAGACCGGATCTGCATGCACGAGGTCGTATTTAGCGCGAAAAAATTTAAATCGAGAGAGATTCACGCCCGCGATATCTGCAAAAGACTAATGGACTATGGATTCCACCCCCCAACGGTCTATTTTCCTCTCATTGTCGAAGAAGCTCTGATGATCGAGCCGACTGAAACGGAATCTAAAGAGACCTTGGATTCCTTTTGTGATGCGCTCATCTCTATTTCGAAAGAGATTGAGTTGAATCCGGAACTTCTACTGAATGCGCCTTTCACCACCCCGGTCGGCCGGCTGGACGAGACCGAAGCGGTCAAAAAACTCAATGTCAGATGGAAGAAAGGCTGATAAAAAAAGGAATTCATGAAGTCTATTGGAATTTTATTGAGCCTTTTGGTCAGTGCAGTTGTCATATATTTGACATTGCAGAATGTCCGTTCGAGTAGTCAAAGCGTTGATCCATTGGGTTTAGTCGTACCGATCGAAAAGGCAAAAAAGGTTCAGTCGGCAATCGATCTTTCAGCCGTTCAGACGGCAGTGCAAAATTACCAGGCCCAGCAAGGGAGTTTTCCCAAAAGCCTCTCCGAACTGGTTAGTTCCGGGCTCCTGACCGAATCGCAATTAAAAGGGCTCGAGTACGATTCAGAGACCGGTAAGGTTACGTCGCGATCAGAATAATTCCCGAATGCCGAAAGCCTCTATTTCGCCAGTTTGGGTTCCATCAGCTATAATGACATATAGGCCATAAATAGAGAAGGGCTTGATTCCATGCTCAATTTTGATTTAATTATTGTCGGCGCAGGACTTTCTGGAATGAGAGCGGCCCTTGCAGCGGAACCGTCATTAAATGTCGCGCTAATTTCTAAAGTTCATCCGGTTCGAAGCCATTCCGTCGCTGCTCAAGGTGGAATTAATGGGGCGTTGAGTCCAAACGATTCCTGGGAAAGCCATGCGTTTGATACGATTAAGGGGAGCGACTATCTTGGCGATCAGGATGCCATTGAAACCATGTGTCAGGAGGCTCCGGCTGAAATTCTCGAGATGGAAAAAAGAGGTGTCATTTTTAGCCGGGACGAGCAGGGGAATATCGCCCAAAGGCCTTTTGGAGGCGCTGGGTACCCTCGTACAGCCTATGCGCAGGATCGGACTGGCCATGCCATGCTCCATGCGCTTTATGAACAGATATTAAAAAGGAAAATTAAGGTATTTGAAGAGTGGTATGTGACTTCCCTGGTGGTTGAAACGGGAATTTGCCGTGGCATCCTTGTACTAAATATCCTGACGGGCGAACTGGAGATGATCGGAGCCAAAGCGGTCATTCTCGCAACGGGCGGATATGGCAGGGTCTATTCAATCAGTACCAATGCAGTGATCAATACGGGGGACGGGATGAGTCTTGCCTATCGTTCGGGAGCTCCCCTGATGGATATGGAATTTGTACAGTTTCATCCGACTACGCTCAAAAAAAGCGGAATTCTGATTACGGAAGGGGCTCGCGGTGAAGGGGGATTTCTCATCAATTCTCTTGGAGAACGATTTATGGCCAAGTATGCCCCCAATGCCCTGGAGTTGGCAAGTCGCGATGTGGTCTCAAGAGCAGAAGGCGAAGAAATCGAGGAGGGAAGAGGGATTGACGGATGCGTCCTCCTTGATTTACGTCATTTGGGAAGGGAGAAAATCCTGGAACGATTGCCCCAGATTCGTAGTCTGTCGATTAGTTTCGCAGGAATCGATCCGATAGAAGCTCCGATTCCGATCCGTCCGGGGGCGCATTATTCCATGGGAGGGATCAAGACGAATGTCTGGGGAGAAACTGAAATTGCAGGTCTTTTTGCGTCAGGTGAATGCGCCTGCGTGAGTGTGCATGGTGCAAACCGGCTTGGCGGAAATTCTCTTCTGGACACTTTGATTTTTGGAAAAAGGAGCGGACTTCGGGCATCGGAGTATATTCAAAAATCGGCCCCACCTCCCCCTTCAGTTCAGTTCTTTGATCGGGAAAAGCAGCGATTGAACCGTTTGAAAGGGAGAAAAGCGGGTGAAAAAATCTGGACGATCAAAACAGACCTTGGCAATCTGATGGGCAGCCATGTCGGAGTCTTCCGCTTTAAAGAAAAACTGGAAGAAGCCGGACAGATGATTCGTCAATTGAAATTGCGTTACCAGGATATCGCCATTCACGATAAAGGAAACATCTTTAATACGGAATTGATCGCCGCGCTGGAACTCGGATCAATCCTGGACCTGGCGGAAGTCATTGTAAAAGGGGCCCTGGGACGGGAAGAATCGAGAGGAGCGCACTTCCGAAGGGATTTCCCTAAGCGAAACGATCAGGAATGGCTTAAACATACGCTGGTTTACTACCATGAGGAGACCCCTCGAATAGAATATGCGCCGGTCACCTTGACCAAATATCCTCCCAAAGAGAGGACCTATTAATGCGAATACGTCTCAGTATTAAACGATTCCATCCGGAAATTGACCGTGAGCCTCAGTTCAAAGAATATTTTCTGGAGATTCGTCCCGATTTAACCGTATTGGAACTGTTGATTCAACTTAAAGAAGAAGAGGAGGGGGGACTGGCCTTCCGTTATTCTTGCCGGAGTTCGATCTGCGGTTCCTGTGCCATGCGGATTAACGGAAGTGAAAAACTCGCCTGCCAAACTTCTGTGAGGGAGGAGTATGAAAAATACGAAAGCCTCCGAATAGAACCTCTTGCGAACAGCGCGGTGATCAAAGACCTTGTGGTCGATATGAAACCCTTCTGGGAAAAGGTAACTGAAATTACTCCCTGGCTCCATCCTGATTCAAAATCTGGCACTGGAAAGGCCAAAGGAGTATTTACCCAGGAAGCCTACCAGGCGCTCCACAATGTGGACGCCTGTATCTTATGTGGGGCCTGTGTCTCTTCCTGTAATTCCTTGGAGGTTTCCAGGGGTTTTGTCGGTCCCGCGGCGCTGGCAAAAGCGTATCGGTTTATAGCCGATCCGAGGGAATCGGATCAGGAAAAAAGAGAACGTCTGGAAGCGCTGATACTGCCGGATGGTATTTGGGACTGTGTGAGATGTAATTTTTGCGTCGAGGTCTGCCCGAAAGATGTTAAACCCATGGAGGCAATCGTGCGATTGAGGCGGGAAGCGATCAAAGCAGGGATGGCCGACTCTCCGGGCGGTCGGCATATTACCGCGTTTGTGGAGATCGTTAAAAAAGAGGGGAGATTGAACGAAGCCCAACAGCCGATGAGAATGCTCTGGAAATCCCCCCGACTTCTTCTTCAAGCGATGCCGGTCGGTTTAAGAATGGGATTGAAAGGAAAGCTTCCTTTTCTCTGGCACTTGCCGATCAAGGGAATCAAACAGATTCGAAAGATTTTCAAATCCCGGGGGTATCAATGAAATACGCATTTTACACAGGCTGTGCAGCCAAAGGTGCCACGCCTGAACTTTATGTCTCAACCCTTTTGGTTGCAGAAAGACTCGGAATCGAACTGGTCGAACTGAGGTCAGCTGCTTGCTGCGGAGCAGGCGTTATTACCGAAGCGGATCCGGAACTGGCTGTTGCACTGAACGCCCGGACCTTTGCGATGGCAGAAGCGGAAGGTCTTGATATCATGACCATCTGCGGAACCTGTCAGGGGGTCATGTCCCAAATGAATAAACAGCTGACTGATGATCCGGGACTTTTAAAAAGAATCAATCTCTTCCTTGAAAAGGAGGGGCTTCATTATAGCGGGAAAGTGAAAGTGAAACATTTTCTCTGGATCCTGCTGGATGATATTGGAATGGAATTATTAAAAGAAAAAGTGACGACACCGTTAAAAAAACTCCAAATTGCGCCATTTTATGGATGTTATATATTAAGGCCCTCCAGTGCGTTAGGTTACGATGATCCGAATAATCCATCATCGCTGGAAACCGTGATCGAAGCATTGGGGGGAGAAGCGGTAGAGTACGAAGGGAGAAATAAATGTTGCGGTTTTCCGGTTATCCTGGAAAATCCGGGTCTTGGATTGGCCATGACGGGAAAACGGCTTGGAGAGGCCAAGAGCGCGCATGCTGATGTCATGGTCACCCCATGTCCGCTTTGCCACATGAACCTCGATCTTCAGCAGGAACGGGCCGAGAAACATCTCAGTCAATCATTTGATATGCCGGTTCTCCATCTTCCTCAATTGGTGGGTTTGGCGATGGGATTTTCTCCGGTGGCCATGCAGATGATGCGCCATTTTATTCCCCTCGATTCCCTTGTGGCCAAGCTGAAATAAACAAGTCATTCCTCCATCTCGCCTGGTTTACAGCTCTTCGACGATTTTCAGAAGATCGTAATCGGTCAGAATGCCGACCAGTTTTCCATTATCGACGACTGGCAGACAGCCAATCTTTTGGGTGCGCATGAGACGTGCGGCATCTTGAATACTGGAGGAGGAACTGATAGAGGTGACCGGACTATGCATAACGGCCTGAAGAGGAATCGTACGTAATTTTTCAGCTCGTTCAAAAGTAGAAATATGGTCTCCGACTGATGATACGGAGGCGGCAAGAAGGTCACGATGACTCACCATTCCCACCAGTTCCTCCTTCTCGTTCACAACGGGAACGTGACGGCAATGTGCCCAATCCATCAGTTCCTTCACCACGATTAATTTCCTGTCAGATTTTATGGTAAAAACCTTTTTCGACATATATAAAAAAACAGACTGAAAAGTTGAAGTTTGGAGCATTGCCATATTCCTTTTCCTCCTCTATTAGAGATTCCGAGTGAACAGTTTAAAGTTAGCTCAAAAACTTGAATTGGTCAAACGAGACTGGATTGACAAGAGGCGGCGTGATAGACAGTCAATATTCATGGTAATACGTTAGATTCGCAAGATGTCGCAGAATTTTTTTGCGACATCCCTTTTCGCGGTTTGATGGAAGGAAACAAGTTTTATATCCAGGGGTATCAAAAAAATGGTTTAAGCTTGTCGAAGTGCAGGTACTAATTCCTTCTGGGAATGACCGTAATTCTTGGTAATGACCACTTTTTTAAATCTCTTGCTAAATCGGTTTGTTCTTTATTCACCCAGGCCATGATGTAATATGGCCCCGCTGGTGTCCCTGCCGGTAATGTTACGATGACCTTTCCCCTTTTGCCGGTACCGACATCCAATTTATCCAATTGCATTTTAGGAAAAAGAGGTATGTCGTCCTTATCTCCAATCGCTTTGTTCTTGGTTAGGAGAAATTCAATTTCCGATGCGGATGCGGTCGAACCCCCCCGATTATAAATCATGGCCTCGATCGCGAAATCCTCTCCACTCCGAACCTTTGAAACTTTGGTTGATAAGCTGGTTACCACCAAATCGGGTAAAGGAATTGTAACGGTATTTGAGGTGCATGCCCAATTATTCTCTTCATTTGATTCGGCCACACTATTATGGGCGTCTGCGATGGCACAAATATGATAATTACCTTCCGGCATATTTTCAGGAATTTGCATTAACAATGCAATCTTCTTCCTTTCTCCGGAATGCAAATGACCTAATTCGTTTTGGGTCCTGGATACGACATTATTCAAATTGGCAAATATCCCGCTGGTTGACAGGTAGAATGAAACGACAGAAGGTCCAGCAGCACCATTCCCTTCATTTAATAAAGTCAAGTTAATAGGAATCGAACTACCGGCAGATCCTCGTATGACCGAGCTGGTGATTGTGTTCACAATTAGGTCGGGCCGACGGACCACGATTTTTGAATATGAACAGAAGATATTGTTCTCCTCATCGGATTCGTTGATCCTGTTTTCGGGGTCTGCCTCGGAGCAGAGAAAATAAGAATTGCCCGGTGTATTCGGAGGTATTTCTAAAAGAGTCGTTGAAGTGTCCGATGTGTCCTGTCCAAGGGAATCGATTGCCCGAAATGAAGGCAGATCGATATAATCGGAAGGGTGATCAGACATGCTCGCCGAAAGATGATAAGCAATTGAAAATCGCTCGTTAATAGCGGTACCGTGATTTGTGACTTCATCCACAATGGACAAACGGCTTCCTGCATCGATGGCCGACTCATTTGGAATAGTCGATGTCACTTCAAGATCAGGCATAAATGTATTCAGATTAATCGTTGTGGCCTCGGAACGGGTTTCGATTTTTGGGAAATGCTTTTTGGGACTCTCACCGTCGCTGCTTCCAGGAACATTCTGATTCAAGATCCCGCCAAACGCGAAGTTTTGGATGATTTTCCCCCCTGCTGATACACTAATTCTTGCTTCTTGTTGTCCCAAAACTGGATGCCAGGCATGTATTTCATATTCTCCCGGAGGAATCCCGTCAATGCTAAATGTTCCGTCCGCACCTACGATCGCATAATAGGGATTTTCTACCGGATAATAGTAGCTGTTCATATAACTGTGTTGGTCACACTGCAAATGAAGAATGCTCTCTTTCTTCCGGATAATCGTCGGTTTGTTAATGACCTGGTCCTTGTTTGGAAGCGGAAGATTAAAAATTGTTGAGCTCGAAGAACCAGTTTCTTCAAACAGATGAGGGTTATGTAGTACGCCTGTGGATGTTTTAGGATCAGCCGGATCGGCATCCAGATTCCTGACACGGAATTCCGCCTTTTTTACCGCAACCCCGACAAATTTCGAGGGCGCTCCCTGTACCAGAAACCGGCAGATATCAGCATTCGTATCCGTTCCGGAAAAATTGAAAGGTTTCCCTTTTTCTACATGTTCGATCGCAACCACCACATCCTCTAACGATCCATCTTTTCCGACATTCACATCATGCAAAAGGCGATGTCCCTTTCCATCGTTATCTTCCTTTCCGCAATATTCTGACTGCGGGAATTTATTGAGTTCAAATGATTTAGGAATAGGAGCAAATCCGATGTAGGTAATCTTTCCTTTAACAAAACCGCCATGAACAACCGCCGTCACTTCATATCCAAATGTTCGAAAGCTCGTCAGGACGACGAACAGGACAGCCAGGAAACATTTTGAAGCAGGATTATATCGATGCATCAGGCATTCTCATTTCAATAGCAATTGAAGGCTTTTATTCTACCTTTATTTTGCGGGATTTCCGGTGAAAAGGTCAAATCAAAAAGCAGGACGAAATCCGAAGTAGGTCACATTGGAAAGCGATCTGCGGATGCTTCGGTGCAGGAAAAAATGAAAGTGACCTGAATCCGCCTATAAAGAGAAATGAGGTGACTCCGGAGTACTGGAAAAAGCCTTCGTGGCAGGAATTTAGGACAGGACCCGAATTTACATATGAGTATTACGTAGAGTTCGAAAAAAGCGATTTTGAGCGACGAGATCAAACATTCAGCGGTGGAAAATTAATACGAAGGGAGCATAGAAGGATTCCCGTAAGAACTGTAGAATTCAAGAATTAGATTATTCCAGTTAGCATAGGCTTCTTTAAGCTGAAATTGAGACGACTCCAGATCGTCTCTTAATTTATTCAAGATTTCAATACGGCGGTTTTCCAGGGAACTTTTTACAATCTTATATTCGACCTTCATTCGATTCCACCGTATGCCGGCTGCCAGAAGTTTCTCATGGGCCTGATTGAGTCTTTGTTCGAGTGCTTCGGGAAGGGTCTTTGAAAATCGATTCATGTTCTGCAAAACTCTTTCTCGTTGGACAAGAATCCGGGCTCTGAATATACTCTCATCAGATGCCTTTCTCAGTTTCTTGACAAAACGGAACGCTTCGAGCAGTTTAATCATCCATTTGGTGGGATCCCATTGATACCATTTAATCCCGTTCCGGTAGTCGAATTGGAATTGATGGTGGTAATTGTGATATCCCTCACCAAAGGTCAGTAGGGCCGTAAGCATGTTGTCGCGGGCAGAACTCTTGAGAGAATAAGGCTGTTTCCCTAAGTAGTGACTGAGCGAATTGATGAGAAATGTCGAATGATGGACCAAAACAGTACGGACAAAACCACCCCAGAGCAATCCGCCCCAGGGATCGTGATAAATCATACCTAAAAGAAAGGGAATTCCAAATCCCATCAATCCTGCAATGGGAAAATAATGGCAGTGTTGCCACCAAACCAGCTTGTCTTCTCGAAGATCTCGAACGTTTTCAAAGGTGCTTTCCCGATCTTTAAAAAAGACCCAACCGATATGAGCGTAAAAGAATCCTTTCTGAATACTATAGGGGTCATTCAGCTGGTCTACAAAACGGTGGTGATCCCGGTGATCTGAACACCATTTTACAGCTGACTTTTGAAAAGCCGCCGCGCCAAAAATGAGAAAGAAAAATTTGATCAAAGCATTGGCTTCATAGGATCGATGGCCAAAAAGCCGATGATATCCTCCCGTGATCGATAACCCGGTTGCCGCAAAAAATAATGCGCATAAAATCAAGTTGTTCCATGAAAAGCCGACGATTGCGAGATGGAGAGGAATTCCGATGAGAGAGACAAGGGGTGTTAGGATCAAAAAGATGCCGTTAAGCCAGTAAATATCAGAAGCTGACGGAAGTTTTTCGCCTGTATTGGACTTTTTGTTCATCTTTTTGTTTCCTTTCAAAAGGAGCAACTCTTTCTATCATACCACTTAATGGGTATTTATGCCATGGGAGAAAAAGAGAAATATCAAGAATGGGAAAATCCAATCCTGATCATAGCGGGAGAATCGGATTAAGGTCTGTAAAGTTTCAGGGCGTCGGGAAGCCAGGCCTTGATCTGGTCAATTCTTTTCTGATCGGCAGGGTGGGTCGATAAGAATTCAGGCGAATGATTTTTGTTTTCGGCAGACATCCGTTGCCAGAATGGGATCGCTGATTCAGGATTATAGCCGGCCATGGCCATAAGGTTAAGTCCGATGTGGTCTGCCTCCGATTCCTGCGATCTTTCGAAAGGGAGCATGACTCCGACATTCGTTCCGATTCCAAATGCCTGATGAATGACGCCTCTTTCCTGATCATTACCCGAACCCCCGAGTAAAATTTCCAATCCGGCGGCGCCAAGTTCCGCGAGTTGTCCCCGGCTCATTCGTTCGACGCCATGTCTGGCGATGGCATGGCCGATTTCATGTCCCAAAACTGTGGCCAATCCGGACTCATCTTTTGTAAAGGGGAGAATGCCTGTGTAAACGACCACTTTCCCCCCGGGGAGCGCAAAGGCATTGACGGTTTTAGGATCATCGATCACCGTGAATTCCCACGGATAGTGGGGAGGGACAGACAATCCGATCAGTCTTCCTTTTGCCGGGTCTTCGACGATTGCGGCGATCTTTTTTCCCACGCCTGCGACGAGATCCATTGTCTTCGGGTCCTTTGAAATGGGCCCTTTTTTTACAACGTCATTGTAGGCTTGTATCCCCATTCTGATTTCACTTTTGGAGTCGATTGTGGGGAGAATAAACTGGGAGCGGCCGCTGACAGGTGCCGTGGAACAGGCGTTAAGGAGTTCTAGAGAAAGCAGGGGGAAGAGAAAAAAGCGTGATAGGTTGATGGAAGTCATTCTTGTGAACAGAGGACTATTTCTTGGGTGATTTTTTCTCTTTGGGAAGAGGTTTGACGTAGAGTTTTTTGATAACAACTTTTCGAGCGACAATTACCCCTTTAATTCGTTCATATTCCAGGTGAACCGTTGACTGGAGCGGAATCTCCTTGAGTAGAATATCCTTTCCCTGGTATTGAATCAAGGTTTTACTGTTGACAATGGCCCTGACGGAACGAAGGCCCCCTTTTTTACCGCTTTTCTTAACCTGAATCGTGGACGACAGGAAGTGAATTTCAACCAGAGTTAATTTTCCCGTTAGCGATTGCAGTTCGGTCTCGGATGGCTCCTGGGTTCTTCCTTCAATCGGCTGGGAAATTATGAAAAGGAGGGAAAGTGCGATGAAGCTCGCTAAAGCATTTCGTATCATTGTTGTAAGTATATAGGCAAACCGTTTCTTTATCAAATTCGGTAGAATAGGTAAAACTTGACACCGGCAGAAACCGCGTTCTATGATGAATTTGATATTGTGCGCAATTGAAGCGGGTCTATTGGATAGACTCAACTTAAATTTGGAGATGGAATGGGAACCCACATGACAGAAGATTTAGTAATGAATTCATTGAAAAAGGTGATTGAGCCCGAGTTGTTTAAAGATATCGTTACCCTGAATATGGTGAAAGATCTCAAAATTAATGGCAAGGACATTTCATTAACCATTGTTCTGACGACCCCTGCTTGTCCCTTGAAAGGGGAAATTCAAAATCGAGTAGAAAAGGCGGTTAAAGAGGATTTCCCGGACGCGGGCAAGATTGATATTCACTGGACCTCCAATGTGACTTCTGGAAAAGCGGGAGGAAAAGAGAATCTCATTCCGACCATTAAAAACACGATTGCCGTGAGCAGTGGAAAGGGAGGCGTCGGTAAATCGACAGTTACAGTGAATCTGGCCGTGGCTTTGGCGCAAGCGGGCGCAAGAGTCGGCTTGCTCGATGCCGATGTCTATGGTCCGAATATTCCGTTGATGATGGGAGTTTCGAAGGCGCCTGTATCCGAAGGGGGAAAACTGGAGCCTGCAGAGAGCCACCAGGTCAAATTTATTTCGATGGCCTTCATGGTTGAAGATGATACCCCGATTGTCTGGCGCGGACCGATGATTCACGGAGCAATTCAGCAATTTCTTCGGGATGTGAACTGGGGAGAACTGGATTATCTATTGATCGATCTTCCACCTGGAACAGGTGACGCACAGCTCAGTATTACTCAACTGATTCCATTGACCGGGGCGATCATTGTGACCACGCCACAGGATGTGGCGCTTCTCGATTCAAAAAGAGGTCTCGCCATGTTTCAAAAGGTCCATGTTCCTCTTCTGGGAATCGTGGAGAATATGAGTTATTTCTGCTGTCCGCACTGCCACGAAAAAACTGAAATATTCAGTCGTGGGGGTGGTAAAACTGCAGCTGACAAGTTAAAAGTCCCGTTTCTTGGAGAGATCCCGATCGATCCGGCTATTCGGGTAGGGGGAGATACTGGCCGTCCGATTGTCGTTTCCGACCCCGACTCGCCCCAGGCCCGATCGTTTGTTCAGATCGCTGGTCTGCTGGCGGCCCAGATCAGCGTGATGAATGCAAAAGGATCTACGCTAAAAATCGTCACGGTCTGATTAAGCCAGTTTAAAAGATAAGGTCTGGTCGGCCGCATCGACTTTGACCTTGTTTCCTTCTTTGAATTCACCCGAAAGAATTCTAAATGCCAGAGGGTTCAGAATATCTCTCTGAATCAGTCTTTTTAACGGTCTGGCTCCATAGACCGGATCGTATCCTACTGATGCAAGATATTCTTTTGCCGCATCGGTCAGCGTAATCTCGATTTTCTTTTCTAAAAGGCGCTTCTTAAGTTGAACGAGCTGGATATCGACGATTGTTTTTAATTGTTTCATCGTGAGCGGGTGGAAAATAATAATATCGTCGATCCGGTTTAAGAATTCAGGTCTGAAATGCTCCCGTAGAACTCCCATAACCCGGGTTCTCATTTTTGTTTCGTCTTTGGCCAGTTCTGAAATCTCCTGGCTCCCGAGATTGGAGGTCATGATGATAACCGTGTTTTTAAAATCGACCGTTCTTCCCTGACCGTCTGTCAGCCGTCCATCGTCTAACAGCTGAAGCAGGACGTTGAAAACATCGGGATGCGCTTTTTCAATTTCATCGAATAACAGGACCGAATAAGGTTTCCGGCGGATCGCTTCCGTGAGCTGACCCCCTTCATCAAATCCGACATATCCGGGAGGCGCGCCGATCAGCCGTGAAACCGAGTGTTTTTCCATATATTCCGACATATCGATCCGGATCATCGCTTCATCCTGATCAAACAAAAATTCCGCTAAGGCCCGAGCAAGTTCTGTTTTCCCAACTCCGGTTGGACCGAGAAAAATAAATGAACCCAGTGGCCGATTGGGGTCTCCGACTCCCGCTCTTGAACGGCGTATTGCGTTAGAAACCGCTTCAATGGCCTCTTCCTGGCCGACGACTCTTTGTTTTAGCCGTTCTTCCATCTGAACCAGCTTTTCAATTTCCCCTTCCAGCATTTTCGAAACCGGAATGCCGGTCCATTTGGAAAGAATATGGGCGATATCCTCTTCATCCACCTCTTCTTTGAGCATTCTCTTGTCAAATCCCTGCAATTTCAGATTCGCGTTCTCAAGCGACCGGGTTAATTCAACCAGCCGGCCATATTTTAGTTCTGCGGCCCGGCCGAGATTACCCTCCCGTTCGGCCTTTTCGGCTTCCAGCTTTGCGTTTTCAATCTCCTCTTTTCTCTTCCTGATTTCCTGGATGATTTCTTTTTCCATCTGCCATTGAACTTTTAATCCGCCGCTTTCACTCTTGAGGGAGGCGATTTCCCGGCCAATCTTATCCAGTTTTTCAAGTGATTCAGAGTCTTTCTCTTTTTTAACCGCTTCCCGTTCGATTTCGAGCTGGAGTATTTTTCGCTCGATTTCATCCAGATCCGTTGGCATGCTGTCGATCTCCATTCTGAGTTTCGAAGCCGATTCATCAATCAGGTCAATTGCTTTATCAGGAAGGAAACGGTCTGAAATATAACGATTTGAGAGTACCGCTGCGCTGACGATTGCCGAATCCTTGATGCGTACGCCATGGTGGACCTCATAACGCTCTTTCAAACCCCTCAAGATGGAAATTGTCTCTTCCACGGTGGGTTCATCGGCTACGACCGGTTGAAAACGGCGTTCCAGCGCGGAGTCCTTTTCGATATATTTCCGGTACTCTTCAAGTGTGGTCGCTCCGACACAACGAAGTTCTCCTCTTGCCAAAGGGGGTTTGAGCATATTCGATGCATCCATAGCCCCTTCTGCGGCACCTGCTCCCACCAGCGTGTGAAGTTCGTCAATAAAAAGTATAATTTCTCCGGCCGCATCGACCACCTCTTTTAAGACGGCTTTCAGGCGTTCTTCAAACTCCCCCCGGAATTTAGCGCCGGCAATCAGCGCCCCCATATCGAGTGCAACGACTCTTTTATTTTTAAGTCCTTCCGGAACATCACCTTTGGAGATCCGCTGGGCCAATCCTTCGACTATGGCCGTTTTCCCAACTCCGGGTTCGCCAATTAATACAGGATTATTTTTTGTTCTGCGCGATAGCACCTGAATCACTCTTCGAATTTCCTCATCCCTTCCGATGACCGGATCGAGTTTTCCTCTTCGTGCGGCGTCAGTCAGGTCCCGGCTGTATTTTTGGAGCGCCTGATATTTGTCTTCTGCATGCGGATCGGTAACACGCTGTGAGCCCCGCACCTCTACCAGTGCTTTTAAAATAATTTCCTTGTAAATGCCCTGCGAACGAAGAATCTTTCCCGCTGCGCCCTGGTCTTCGGACGAGGCGATCAAAAGATGCTCGGTGCTGATATAGTCATCCTTGAGGTAATCCGCTTCTTTCTCAGCCTTTTCAAATGTTTGTAACAGACGTGGTGCGATAAAAATTTGTCCGGAAGAGATCCCTGCACCGGTGACTTGCGGCAGTTTTTTTATTTCTGATTCCAGATCCTTCTTTAATTTTTCGATGTTCGCGCCGAGTTTTTTAAGAATCGGGAGGATTATTCCGCCCTCCTGATCGATCAGGGTCAAAATAAGCTGTTCGAGGTCAAATTGCTGATGGTTTCGCTTTTCCGCCTCTTTTTGAGCATTTTGAAGCGCTTCCTGTGTTTTGACGGTGAGTTTCTCAGGCCGTATCATCTTGTTTTCCTTCCATTTTCAAGTCATAAAAAATACACTCATTCACTCTGTATGATAATGAGTATTTGAGGCTGAAATCCGGAAAGTCAAGGAACGAAAGATTAAATTGCACTTTTTGAGAGATTTAAGTACCTTATCTTCGATGAGCGGATCGTTTGACGAATTAGTGGACATCATGACGCGCCTGAGAGGTGAAAAGGGTTGTCCCTGGGATCAACTGCAGACCCACAAAAGTCTCATCCCCTATCTTATCGAAGAGAGCCACGAAGTCATCGAGGCGATCGATTCAGAGGATCGAGGTCATCTGACAGAGGAGCTGGGAGACCTTCTGCTTCAGGTCATATTTCACGCCGAGATCGCGAGGGAGAAGGGGGAATTTTCAATTGAGGAGGTACTGAAGGGATTGATTGAAAAATTAAAGTCGAGACATCCTCATGTCTTTGGTGATACCAAACTTCATTCCGCGGAACAGGTTCTTATGAACTGGGAAAAAAACAAAATGATGGAAAAAAGTGGAAGCCGGGAATCCTGTCTCGACGGGGTTCCTCCTTCACTTCCGGCGTTGATGCGGGCTCAAAAAATTCAGAAAAAGGCATCCAAAATCGGTTTCGACTGGACCCAAAAAAAGGAAGTTGTTGCCAAATTCGAAGAAGAGTGGAAAGAATTTAAAGGCGCGTTGGAAACAAATTGTTCTGAGGAGATTGAAGACGAAGCAGGAGACCTCTTCTTTACTCTGGTCAATCTCGCCAGAAGTTTAAAACTCGACTCCGAACAACTCCTGCGAGGATCAACGGAAAAATTCATCAAACGCTTTCGAAAGATGGAAGATGAATCCAAAAGAAGGGGTGTTTTGCTTGAAAATCTCACAGCCGAAGAATGGGATCAGCTCTGGTTAATGGCTAAGAAACAAGAGGGTTCGTCCTGAAGTTTTTGCCTAAAGTACCCGCCTAACTTGCATTTTCCTGGAATGTCTTCTATACTTTAAAAAAATGAAATACTTAGGAAAATAAACCACTTATGCCTACCTACACCTGCCGTCTCGCCACGGCAGATGGAATCATTAAAGAAGAAAAATACGAAGGTGTTAGCGAAGAGACTTTAAAGGAGTCCCTGGAAAAAAAGGGATTCCTTGTTTTTTGGGTTAAAAAGGAAGCGGGATTTAGCCCCAAAAATATCCAGTTTCTGTCGAACAAGAAAATCTCGTCTCAGGAATTTCTGATTTTTAACTATGAATTGTCCGCTTTGATCCGTTCCGGTCTTTCTATCCTGAAAGTATTTGATCTTCTCGAAGGAAGAGCGCTTATTCCCGGCTTTAAGCTGGCCCTCCAAGGCGTTCGAAAGGAGATTGCAGGAGGCTCCACCATCTCGGACGCGCTTGCGCATTATCCGCGCTATTTTCCTGAAATCTATATCTCTTCGATCCGGGCTGGAGAAAAAAGCGGAAATCTGGTTGAAATTTTAAATCGGTATATTCTCTTTTATAAGAAGATTCTGGCGGTTAGAAAAAAGATTGCGACCGCTTTAACCTACCCTCTTTTCTTAATGGTAGTTGGCGCGGGGGTCATCCTCTTCCTTCTGACGTATGTTTTGCCGACGTTTTCCGAAATATATTCCGATGCGAGACAAGAGCTCCCGTGGATCACCCAGGCGCTTATTTCGTTTGTTCATTTTTTAAAAGCCCGGTTCATCTGGATTATTCTCGCAGGAGGAGCATTTTTCTTTATTTCGAAAAAGTGGTTTTCGACGGAAAAGGGAATGGAATTGAAAGATACACTTATTCTCAATGTTCCTACTCTCGGAGAGATTGTCAAGACGCAGCAGGTGGTTACGATTGGACGTACGCTGGCGACCATCCTGAGCGGAGGAATAACCCTGGTCACAGGGCTGGAAATGGTCGCGCAGTCGCTCAACAACAGGAACTTTGCGAAAAGAGTTCATTTTTCCATCCAGAAAGTCCGTGAAGGATCTACGCTCTCGGCGGCCTTTGGTTCAGCAAACCTGATGCCCAAAATTGCGCTGGAAATGATCGATGTCGGCGAAACGACCGGATCGCTTGAAGATATGCTAAACCAGATCTCCGATTTTCAGGAAGAGTTGTTAGATCAGAAACTGACTCGAATTACGACCTGGGTTGAGCCGGTTTTACTACTCGTCATGGGCGTATTGGTTGCCATCATCCTTGTCGCGATGTATCTTCCCATATTCAATTTGGCGGGGACCCTCAAATGAGAATTGTACCGAAAAGCAGCGATTCAATCGTTAAAAAATTAATTGAAAAAGGATGGGTCAAAGAAGAGACGATCCAGACTCTTTTTCCTGATGGCGTCGGGGGCAAAAACATCAACGTCGTTGAAGAGCTTCTTAAATCTGAAACGGTCTCGCAGGAGCA
This sequence comes from Nitrospirota bacterium, assembly GCA_016194305.1. NCBI lineage: Bacteria > Pseudomonadati > Nitrospirota > Nitrospirota bacterium. The sequence goes on from JACQBW010000011.1 coordinate 81,044, forward strand.
GATGGCGACACTCTTTTCAGAATTGTTCCAGCTCCCTTATGAACCGCTCAAAGACTTCAGAATGGACCAGAAATTTTTCCAAACGATTCCGGTGGAGCTGATGTACCGGTACCCATTTGTCCCCTTTGAAGAAAATGACGGCATTTTGACCATTGTGATTTCGAATCCTATTCATGCGTCTGCCCTGGATGAATTAGAACTTGTCTTGAATAAAAGCCTGAAATTTAAAATTGGAACCCGGCAAAGTATCCTGGACACGCTTAAAAAATCGGAAGGTTCAAGCCAGGTTTTGAGAAAAATTGAGGAAGATTTTAAGCCCCAGCTAATTCGGGAAACGGACGAAGGGGAAGAGTCCCTTTCAATTGAAAAGCTTTCCAAAGATTCCAGTCCGGTCATCCGGTTGGTCGACACGATTATTTTAACGGCACTTCAGAAAAGGGCCAGCGATATACATATTGAAGCTTCTGACCGGCAGGTGGAAGTCAAATACCGAATCGACGGAGCCCTCTATCAGGCCATGGAACCGCTTGATGCTCAGTTTCATGCCCCTTTGATATCCAGAATCAAAGTTATGTCGGAACTCGATATTGCCGAAAGAAGAGTTCCGCAGGATGGCCGGTTTAAACTCAAACTGGATAATAAGAAGGTCGATTTCCGGGTGTCAATTTTGCCCAGCATTTTCGGTGAAGACGTGGTGATTCGAATTCTCGACAAAGAATATATTGCGACGGATATTAACGAACTCCGCCTGGAACGTCTCGGGTTCAATCCGGGAGATTTGAAAAAATTCCGAAAAGCCATCATCGAACCCTACGGCATGGTTCTTGTCACGGGACCGACCGGAAGCGGAAAGACGACCACATTATATGCCGCGATCACCGAAATCAAGAGCTCCGAAGATAAATTTATCACAATTGAAGATCCTGTCGAATATCAGTTGGGCCATGTCGTACAGATTCCGGTCAATGAGAAAAAGGGACTGACGTTTGCCCGGGGACTTAGGTCGATCCTCCGGCATGACCCGGATAAGATCATGGTTGGAGAAATCCGGGATGCTGAAACAGCGCAGATCGCAATTCAGTCGGCATTAACCGGTCATCTGGTTTTTACAACTGTTCATGCGAATAACGCGTTTGACGTGGTCGGTCGATTTACCAATATGGGAATTGAACCATACAATTTTGTGTCATCGCTCAATTGCATTCTGGCCCAAAGACTGGTCCGAACCCTCTGCATGGATTGCAGGGAAGAGGCCCCGATCTCAAGTCAGTTGATGGAAGATTCCGGATTAACACAGGATGTCGTATACACCCACAAGTTTTATCTTGCGAAAGGCTGCCCGGAGTGTAATGGAACCGGTTTTAAAGGAAGAAAAGCCATTACAGAATTTCTGGACCTCTCGGATACCATCCGGGAGATGATTCTTGTCCGTAGGCCGGCCTCTGAAATTAGAAAAGAAGCGGTAAAAGAAGGAATGACAACACTTCGGCAATCCGGTCTGGAAAAAGTATACCGGGGAGAGACCACGCTGAGAGAAATCAACCGGGTGACCTTTATAGAATAGGCGTTTGTTGAAAAGGCTTCATTTGCTTTGTTCTCGTCGCTCGGTAATCCTCACGTACGTTTTATGTGCGCTCCGGTTGCCTCGTTCCTGCGGCCTCGCAACTAAAGCCTTTTGATCAAGCGCTTTTCCAGGCACGGGATAAATCTATCTAAAATGATTAAACCTGGTTACATTTTAATCAGAAGCTTTTTGACAAGTTTGAAGAATTGAGTTGTATTTAGTGAGGTATAAAACATGACGCTCTTTTCATCCTTAAAAGCAGGATTGCATATTGGCAAGGATTACCTTTCTTTTGCTATTTTAAAACAGAAAAGAGGAGGATTCGAGATTCAGGATTTCGAGCTGATCTTTCTATCCAAGAATGCGGTCCGCCATTCGCCAACCGAATCAAATATTTTAAGCAGCCAGGAAATCCGGGATCATCTTCAGAAAGTATTTGCTGACCGGCCGGAAATCAAATCAATCTCTTTGAGTCTTCCCGATCTCAGTTCCCGTATGGTGCTCATTGAAATCAAGAACGAAATTCCTCCTCTGATTGAATTGAACCAGATGATTAAATGGAATATGGAGCAAAAATTCGTCACGGAAATCGGAGAATCCCGCTTCTCCCATCAGCTGATCGGCCAGTCGGACAAAAGTTTTAAAAATAAGGCTGAATCGGGAATTTCAAAAAAATACTTCCTTATTCTTGGAACCGCCGTTTTAAAGAATATCCTTGCTGAATACGAAGGCCCGCTGCTTTCATTTCAACGGATTCCAAAAGTCATCAATTCTGCATCGCTCAATATCTTTAACCTTTATCATGATCTCATCTTCGATCAGTATAAGAGCGAAAACTTCCTTTTTTTATCCGTATTGGACAACTATTTTACATTGATGGTTTTCGAAAAGAAAATTCTACAATATATTCGGACCGTCGGATTGCGGAGCTCCGAAGACGGTATGGAAGGAAAGATTGATGAGAACAACCAGCTCAAAATCGTCAATGAAATTGAAACCGCCTTGCAGTATCATTATCGAGACGCAGAGTTAATTTCCGAAGTTCAACTTTATATGACCGGTCTTCGGGAAATTCCGAATTCGGTTTTGGACGCCGCCGGGCGGCACCATTTAAAAGTCTTATTATTGACGCCGCGGCTCTTTCCCGGGTTGGATAGAAATGAACTGATTAGAAATGGGGATATGTTTCAGCTCTCTCCGGCCATTGCCGCTGCGGCAGGAGCAATCATTTGAAGTTTACGACCAATTTTTCAGAATTTCCCAACCGTTCAAAGCAAGTGTCGAAATGGGTTCTCGCAGTCCTGGCTCTGGTCACGGTCGGCTTCCTCTACTATTCCTATCGGCTATCGGAATGGAACCGGTTTGAGACGAACCACCTTCAGGCCAGCATCGATCGTCTACAACTTTTAATTGAAAAAGAAAAGAGTGGAGAAAAAGGGACCTCCGATGCCAAGAAACTCGACCAGAAAGTGGCATTGGTCAATGAAATTATCATAAAAAAGTCATTTTCTTGGACAGGGTTTCTAAATAGCCTTGAGAAAGCGACACCGAAAGACATCTCCATTAAGAAAATCGAACCGCATTTTAATGATTTTTCGGTTAACCTGTCGGGCGAGGCGTTGACTTTGAAAGAACTTACTAATCTGATTCTTTCCCTGGAGCGGAAGCCGCAATTCAGCAATGTCTTTCTATTAGATCAAAAACAGACGATCAACAACCGGACCGACTTTTTGATTCACCTGAATTATAAAGAAAAAGATAAAATATGAATTTGTTTAATCGTTTTGAAATGTATAAGAGAGAAGCCGTTGTCGCAATTATATTGATTGGGATCATATTTTTTTCCTTCTTTTTCTTTTTGCAGGCTTCAAAACAATCTCTTGAAAATAAGGAAGTACAATGGAAAGAGACGCGGAAACAGATGGATGCTGTTCTGCGGAGAAAAAAGGTGGAACGGGACCTCGACCAATTTGTCAATCTGCTTGAAGATCAGCAGAATTATGCGGACGTGATTAATCGGCCGATGGTCATCGCCAAAAAATATCATCTGACGGTTCCTTCGGTTATTTATCAGAAAGAGAAAGTGGAACAAGAATTCCTGCGGGTTTCTTTTGCTTTCTCGGTTATTGGCAAATACGAATCGATTCGGGAATTTATTGCGGATATTGAATCAGCTAAATCCCTCTATGTGATTGAAGATATGAATCTTGGTAAATCGAGCAAGGAGGGGAGCCTGCTTGAACTTCAATTGAAAATGATCACGTTGTTAAAAACAAATAAAATATGACACAGACTCGAAAAACGCTGGCACTCCTGTTTCTCATGGCACTCTGGGTGGCGGTATTTATTTATCAATACAACCATCAGCTGGAGGAGAAACATCTCCCTTTAAAATATAAAAAAGGAGATGTTTCTCCTCCAGCGGCTGTTTTCAATTCTACAGACTCCACGGTCCGCCTTGACCTGCTCAGGGCGTCCCCTCAGCCATTGACCATCACGAAGAACATATTTGAACCGATTCATATTTATGTTCCCCCTCCGCCCAAAGTGGAGCCTCCTCCTCCCCCACCTCCAGTTTATGTCCCCCCTCCTCCGACTCCTGAGGAGATTGCCAGGGCACAAGCAACAAAAAGTCTCTCGGAATTTAAATATTTGGGCTATCTCGACAGGGGAAAAAGCAAAGAACAAGGATTCTTTTCCCGCGGGGGTGAGCTTTTTAATGTCGGCAAGGGCGAGACAATTGTGGGGAGTTTTATCCTGAAAGATCTAAATCCCAATCAAGCTGTCCTAAGAGATAAAGCGACCGGCGTAGAATCGACGTTGATCCTTTCTCAATAAACCACTATGACCGAGTTTATTGTCATTTTGATTACCTGTCCATCGTCGGAAGAGGCCGAAAAAATTACCAGGATTCTCGTTTCGGAAAAACTAATTGCGTGTGGAAATATGATATCCGCGGTGAATTCTCTTTTTTACTGGCAAGGAGAAATTTCTCAAGAAAAAGAAACGCTGATTGTCGCAAAATCGGTAAAAAACCTCTTTCCTGCGATAGTTCAAAGAGTAAAATCGCTTCATTCCTATACGGTTCCGGAAATTATTGCACTTCCTCTGGTTGAAGGGTCGGAGGAGTATTTACACTGGATTGAAGAAACACTGCTATGATTTTGGATGCTCATTGAAACACCGCAGGCTGCCTACCTGCGTCAAAACTGCACCTACGAATCGTGTATTGAGAGTATGGACCAGAGTTGTGGAATTCTGGAAGAAAGAGAATATCCGGTTGCGGTTAGAGACTTAACATTTTCTGTCTTGGGTGGTACTTATTAATAGCTTGTGTTTTTGGTCCGAAGTCGATTATTCGGAAGCAGAATTTACTTCTGCGCGACATTAAATGAATTCATTTTTGGAACAAATGCTCGACGCTCAATAACGGTGGGATATTTAGTCTTATCGTCATCATTGGCAACATAATCCAGGTAAATATCCACCTCTAATTGTTTTGTGCCATGAATAATACTCAAGTAGTTTTGTTCATTAAAATAAGTAGTAATGATTTTGGTGTTATGGGGTGGTAAAAATATACTGTGATGAATATCGGTCTCAGCGTGATTATCTAAATTAATAACCAGGCGGGTTTTGACAAAAGCGCCGATAGCTCCGGAATTTTCAAGGATATTTACTAATTCGTACAGTCCCCCTTTTGTTTTCATTTCCGTTTTCAAAACATATACGTCTGGCTTGTCCTTAGATTTCGAAACAATTCGAGGGGACTTTTGACGTCGTTTTATTAACAAGCCTTGATTCGTCGCAGTTAGACTTTGAACGAAGTTATTTCTCTCCTCCAATTGATTACTTAATTGCACGTTGTTATTTTCTAGTTTTTCTGCCTTTATTTCAATTCTTGCAATCTCTTTATTTTTGTCCTGAATTTCTAATTCGTGTTCGCTCCAGGAAAAATAGGAAGAAAAAACAAAATAAATAGTAAATCCAAAGAACCAAAATAACATCTCATTAAGCTTTGGAAAGCTAAAATATTTTCTGAAAAAACGATTATAAACGAAGGAAATTGTTCCAAGGCTTATTAACGTATATATCGTATGCAGATGCCATACAATTGATTTGAGCCACAATTTGATCTCATATAGGTGTTGTAGCATCTTGGAATAGTACCAAAACCTTACCAGTGTATCAAAGATAATCACTTCTAACCTACACTGTTTATTGACGGAACAGGACTGAAGAGGTCTGGAAGAACTAAAATATTCCATCTTTTAGCTCCAGTTAATGATATTTAAAACTTGTTGGGAAAATAAAAGCTTTTCTAAAACCAAAAAATATATCATTCTGTTCAAGTAATACATTGGGGAATCGTAAATGAAGAAGAGTAGATGTTATTTCTTTTTGGCTATTCGCTTGGCAATTGTGTTTCTGATTAGTATTCCCTTTCCCAGAATGATAAGGGCGGGTGTCTCCAACAATGATTTAATCGCATCTGGAAGCGCTCACACATGTCGGACTCAATCAAGTGGGATAGTGGTCTGTTGGGGAGACAATCGGTATGGACAGCTTGGTGATGGATCAATGGTAAACTCATTAGTGCCTGTAAAAGTTATCGGATTAACTGAAGCTGTTGCAATTGCTGCAGGGGATTGGCATTCTTGTGCGGTGCTAAAAAATGGGGAAGTAAAATGTTGGGGAGCGAATAAATTGGGTCAGCTGGGATATACTGGTTCCCTCGAGCCTTCACCAAAGCCTATCTCAGTTCATATAAATTCGGCCACTCAAATTGTTGCGGGAAGAACGCACACCTGTGCTTTGTTAACCGACGGGACTGTTTCCTGTTGGGGGGACAATAGAAACAGCCAAACTGGAGTTCAAAGAGAGTCCATGGCAAAACCTTCTTTACCTGTCATCGTTCCTAAAATTATGAATGTTGTTTCGATAGCTGCTGGGAATGAACATTCCTGCGCCGCACAGTCAGATGGAAGTCTATTCTGCTGGGGAGATAATCATTTTGGGCAACTAGGTACAGGTATCCAAGCCCATCAATTTTTTCCACCGAGTAAGGTTCCGATATCTGGAGAAGCTCTTGTAGTTACGGCAGGGCGTCGCCATTCCTGTGCCCTGCTAAAGGATCATACAGTACAATGTTGGGGAAAGGGATTTGAGGGGCAGCTCGGCGATGGCAGAAAAAAAGATTCACTAACTCCTGTCAAGGTAACAAATCTAAATCCTAATGGAGTTTTAATTGCATTCAATCATATTTTGACCATTTCATCCGGGAGCCAACACACCTGCGCACTCTTGGAAAACCGGGAGGTTCATTGTTGGGGTAGCAATTATTCTGGTCAATTAGGCACATTTCATGAAGATTTTTCTCCCCAACCAGTGTTTTCAGGTCTATCCGATGTAGTCTCCTTGAGCGCAGGAGGATGGCACACCTGCGCGATTTTTTCAAATGGAGAAACTAAATGTGTTGGCAAATTACAACCAACAGGCCCCGAGGACTAGGTATCCTGGATTCAAACTTATAAAAGCCAAAAAAGACATGTGACGTTGCCATTTCCAAAGTTTCATGTGTTGTACACACATAGAATTGTCCCTAACATGGTCGCATTACCTCGGCCTTCCAGATATCGCTCGTTGTTGCGCAATTTGAAGTATTTCGATGTTTCATTTCCTTTTTCCCAATCGAATGAAATCACTTAATCTGCCCAATTAACGATTTCATAGCATTGTTTTCTTCCTTAGAGGTAAAATAATTGTAAGCTGAGATTTTCGCTATGGACGATATAGACCGTATACTTCAGAAGGTGAAAGAGGCTAGGGATTATATCGCAGAAACTAAATCCGGAGGCCTTAATTTCAGAGATTCTCCTGAGTTCAAAACCTGGTGGGACAGCACATATAAGTGGTTAAAGAAAGGGGCTGATCTCACCTCTAATGAATCAATCAGTTTTGCCAATCTTGACTTTACAGGTAAGACTAGCCACTTTCATCATGATCCCAAAAACGAACTTAAAAATTATCAAGAGGCTTGTGACAAGGCCAGGATTTACCTCAAATCTGCGATTGAAAATATTGAAAATAATCTTGCTGATAGACGTTCAGTGCATATTCAGTCGTCAGGCAAAGTTATTATTGGCGACCATAGCATCATTAAATTTGTACAATCAATTTCCATTGGTGAAATTTTAGAAGCTTTGGAAAATGAGATTGAAGCTAAAGTCTCAGATCCAGGGGAGAAAAAAAGCCTTCAAGAGAAAATCAAAGGGATTTTTCAAAGCCCTTTAAGCAATTCCGTGCTAAATCAATCTCTCTCTGAGTTTCTAAAAAAATATTTTAGCTGATGAACTGTCGCCCCTGGCATTTGAACAACCGAATTTGTCTTAATAGTGTGTCCACTTTTTATGGGACAAAGCGGAACGACTGAGTAATTCCCGCTATCAATCCACTTAATATTCAAATCTGGACCGATGCCAAGTACAGGGAGAATTTACCGGTTAAAGTTACGCTTATTGGCGAATCCTGCACTGCACATTGAGTTATTCAACAGGGGGTATAGAAGAGAGGTTCTTCAAAAGGACCGGCTTGGTTGATTCGTAAAACCCGAAAAGGAGTTCGTTTCCGAGATCAAAGATCGGGTAGCGGATTAAATCGGGGTTTTCCATTTGGAAGATGACGATCTTTTCTGGAAAAAGTTCCCGCGCAATTTCAGGGAGCCCGACCTTTCGGGCTCCTTTGGTGGCATAAAGATCAAAAATCCCATTTGGGACCTTTTCCGCAAGCTCTAATAGTTCTGTCCTGCCAAGCGGCTCTCTGAATATATCCCGAAACTGATAGGAGACTCCTTTCAGTTCAATCCATTCGATAGCGTCTTTGCACATGGGACAGCCGTCCCGGCCGTATATTTTAACCATAAAAAACCTAACCCCTCACGAATTGCACGTCCTGTATTAGGTCAGTCTACCTGAAGGACCGACGGGAATCATGTGGTAACGGAGAAAATCAAAACAGAATTCAGGATTACTTTGGGAAAGCCTGCTCCAAAATAATGATCGGTCCAAATCTTTAGCATGTAATGACAGAAGGAATCAATTCCAGGCTCATTTCAATTCAGTTCACACAATTATTCAAAACATAATAAAGACTTGGATGTCGGATAACAAAGAATGCGTGTGGAAGACTTCGACGAAATCAATTTTAACGAATTTCTTGATATTAAAATGGTCTCACTTAAAAAACAGGAATGCAACTTGTTCTTTCGTAACCCTCTGGTATACTTTTAAAAGATTCACTTTTACGAGGGTTATTTATGAATGAGAATAAAAACAGACGGGCTCACGAAAGAGTCCCCTATCATGAGTTTGCCGAAACAGAGGAAATGCCAGGCAAAAGAACAGAGATCACCAAACCATCCAAGTTTATACAAATTGCCTCCGGAAATGATCATCTCTATGCTCTAGACGAATTGGGAAAAATTTGGTCCTATAATCAATTAGAGAAAGTGTGGGATCGAGTCAGTGATATTAGAAAATTGTGACACAGGGAAGAAATACTTTAATCGACAGAAAATACCTGTTCCAACTAGACCTCCTTGCAGCATTAGCCTCCCATTCAATTCAACCTATTTAAAGTTCAGATTGTTTTAAGAAACAGTTTTATAGTAGCATTCGTGTCGTGTTACTTAAAATCGGAATGGTGACAAATTATGGAAAAGATAAGGAAATTTTGATGACTTACAAACAAATTATCATGAAACCTGACAAAAAAATCGCCCTGGTCGCGCATGACAATAAGAAACGAGATATCATAGAGTGGGCCAAATATAATCGAGACCTACTGGCCCATCACAGTCTGTATTCTACAGGGACCACAGGGACCATGCTCGAAAGGGAACTTGATATAAAAATCATCAAACTTCAAAGCGGACCTTTAGGAGGCGATCAGCAAATCGGGGCCAAGATTGCTGACGGAGAAATCGATTTTATTATCTTTTTCTCGGATCCACTTGAACCCATGCCCCATGATCCTGATGTCAAGGCGCTCTTGCGCATGGCTGTGGTGTGGAACATTCCGATTGCCTGCAACAGGGCTTCCGCTGACTTTATGATCTCATCTCCTCTCATGGATGGGGAATATTTTCGTTTGGTTCCGGACTATGATGAGTACCGCACGAGAAACATCAACAAGAAAGAGTGAGGTCGGTACCTACAGCATTGCTCCGGGTTTTTTTAGGGTGAGATTGAACCTCCGCAAGAAGATCCTGATCCCGCCGTACACCCATAGCAATGATTTCCGGTCACAATGCGTCTCCGTTCGAGTCGAACATTTTCAAAGTCCCTGATATGTCTGGGAGCATCGTAACCGACCGGAAGTTCCAGCATCTGGTTGAAATCACAATCATAAAGGGTCCCATCCCAACCAATCGAAATCATGTTCCGGCACATGACTCCTTGAGCGGCAGATGGATTAAAGGCATTTGCCAGACGGCCCATGTAATGTTCAAAGTTTCCGGTTTTGAGGAGAAATTCCAGAAACCGGCTGATTGGCATATTCGTAATGGTATAGAGTTCGTTAAAAAAAATGCCATAACGGTTTGCGAGATCCTTCCTAAACTGCGCTTCGACCTCTTTCTGTTTTGGAGGAAGAAACGCCCCGACCGGGTTATAAACCAGATTCAGCACCAAGCCTGAATCCTTAACTCCGTAACCCAGGCGATTGAGGAGTTGTAGCGCTAAAATTGATTTCTCAAACACCCCTTTTCCCCGTTGGGCATCCGTTTGCATCGGATGGCAAGACGGAAGAGATGCGACAATCTCAACAGAATGTTTGGCAAGAAATCCCCCCAGGTCGGCTTGTGAGGGAAGGAGAAGAACGCTTAGATTACATCGATCCATAACATGTCGTTCGAGATTTCGCGCCTGTTCGATCAGCCATCGAAAATTAGGATTAAGTTCCGGAGCGCCCCCGGTAATATCCACTATGGGGATCTCTGTCTCTGCCAGGGCATGGATACAGGCTTCGGCGGTTTCGCGCGTCATCATCTCCCGGCGATCCGGAGAAGCATCGACATGACAATGCCCGCACGTCTGGTTGCAAAGCTTTCCGACGTTGATCTGAAAAACACTTATTCCGGTTGAATGAAGCGGCTCCATCCCCGACTGTCCCAGCACATCATCAAATGAAGTACAGGCTGTTGTACCGCTCAATATCCGGTTTTGTTCCTCGGCTGATGCCAGCGGATTGGATCGGGCATTCAGGCTAAGTTGAGTTAATGCCATCGCTTTTTCTCACATGGAAAGTTTTTCTGCGACTTTACGCATTTGGACACCGTGAACCAGAGAGGCGCCGCCCCGGATTGCACAGGCGACATGAACCGCCTCAGTCATCTGTTCGACATTTGATCCCTTGTCGAGACAGGCTTGCGTATAGGCGTCGATGCAATAAGGGCATTGCACGGCGTGGCTGACTCCCAAAGCGATGAGTGCCTTTTCGCGCTCGGTTAGAGCACCTTCACTGAAAACAGCACTGTAATAACTCATGAATTTCTCCCATAACTCGGGATTCCCTTTTCCCATTTCAGCAAATTTTCCCAAGTCAGGGGGGTGGTAGTAAGTATCCATTCGTTCTCCTTTATAAATGGTTATAAAATGGCTGACAAATATGAATTCCTCAAAAATCACCTCAAAAGTTCATCTTGCTGCGACCTTAAAGCGTTGCTTAAAAATCTCATACTCCTTCAATGGAGTCAAGACGTGTCAGCCTGATATTGATTAAGTAGACTTCCTCCTTTCCCTTCCCTTCTTTGACAGAAATTCGACCCTCGGCTATCTTTTATTAAAAGCGGGCTATTTATTGTCTAAATTCAATACAGTACGAAAATCATAGGAAAGATATACAGAATGGCCGTACCGAAACCCAAAAAGAAAATGCTGGGAGAGATGCTCATCTCCGCCGGTCTTTTGACGCCTAAACAGCTCGAAAACGCCCTTATGGAACAGAAGACAAAAGGGGGAAGAATAGGCGCTATTTTAAAGAGCCTGAAATATGTGACAGAAGAAGAGATCATTAAGGTGCTAGGTAGCCAGATGGGGATTCCCCATCTTTCCCTGGAGAACATTATGATCGATCAGGATATCCTGAAGGAAATTCCCGAAACCACCGCCCGTCGTTTTCAGGTTTTTCCCATTTCAAAAAAGGGAAAAATCCTGACTCTTGCCATGGCCGACCCGCTGAATCTCTTTGCGATTGACGATATCAAGAAAATGACCAATCTTGAAGTTCAGGCGGTCGTCAGTACAGAAAATGACATTTCCCGAACCATCGAACGATTTTATGGTATTAACGGTTCGTTGCATGAAGCCTTGAAAGATGTTCAACCCCAGTTTCAATCATTAAGCGATCTGGATGGAAGAACCCGACTTGACAATCTTGTCGAAGATGCGCCAGTCATCAAGCTCGTCAATTCGATTATTCTACAGGCTGTTCAGGAAGGGGCAAGTGATATCCACATCGAACCTGAAAATGACACCATTCGGATCCGGTTCCGGGTGGATGGACTCCTTAGAGAAGTGATGCAGTCGACCAAGAACCTTCATGCAGGACTTTGTTCCAGAGTCAAGGTGATGGCGAGTCTCGATATCTCTGAAAAAAGAATCTCGCAGGATGGAAGAATTCAGATGGTCCTCGGAGGTAAAGAAATTGACATCCGTGTGAATACCCTTCCGACGATTCATGGTGAAAAAATCGTTTTGCGCATTCTTGATAAAGGGACCCTCTTTTTAAGTATGGAGACGCTTGGTTTTTCAGAAACCGGCCTCGCAAAGTTCTCGAAATTACTGAATATGCCCTATGGCCTAATCTTGGTAACCGGTCCGACCGGGAGCGGAAAAACGACGACCCTTTATGCTTCGCTCAGTCAGATCAACTCCATGGATAAAAACATCGTGACCATTGAAGATCCGGTGGAATACCAGTTAAAGCGAATCAATCAGGTTCAAGTGAATCCCAAAGCGGGGGTACTATTTTCAACCGGATTGCGGAATATCCTTCGACAGGATCCGGATATCGTCATGGTGGGCGAGATTCGGGATAAAGAGACCGCCGCAATTGCGGTCCAGGCCGCACTGACGGGCCACCTCGTATTATCCACACTTCATACGAACGATGCCTCAAGTTCAATTGCTCGCTTAATGGATATGGGGATCGAACCTTTCTTAATGTCGTCCGCTCTTTTAGGAATTTTAGCGCAGAGACTGGTTAGAAAAATCTGTGCCGTCTGCAAGGAATCCTATACCCCGACTGACGAAATAATAGAAGAATTTCAACTTCCTGCCGGAGCTTTACTGGCAAAAGGAAAAGGTTGCAATGCATGTCGTCAGACCGGCTACAAAGGAAGGACCGGTATTTATGAACTATTGTTAATCGATGACTCCATTAGAAGTCTGATCATATCGAAGCCGGTTTCCAGTGAAATCACCTCTTTGGCGAGACAGAACGGAATGGAAAACATGCGACAACACGGGTTGGCCAAGATTTTGGCCGGCGAGACCACACTCGAAGAAGTTTTGAGAGTTACCGAAGAAATCTATTAGCAATGAGGTTGAGATGTTAACCCTATTTTTAGGTTGGTCAAAATGCTCCAACTCCAAGGCCGCAGTTTCAAAGACGATCGAGGCGTACGAAATCGGTACGTTGAGGAGGCTTTGGAACGAGAACGTAGGAGTTGGGCTTTTTCACCAACCTCGAAAGACAAACAATGCCTGTATTTGAGTATCGCGCGAGAGACCACAGCGGTGGTCTCGTGACTGGTTCCATTGAAAGTCCCCGTCGGGAAGATGTGGCGCTTCAACTTGATCATCTCGGGTATATCCCTGTCGGGATTAAGGAGATGGCGTTTGCCGGGCCGTCTCTGTTCAAAAGAGATTTTTTTCATTCCAACACGATCAATCAGGATGAGTTAATTGTCTTCACCCGTCAGCTCCATACCCTTTTTTCAGCCGGCCTTTCGATTACCTATGCCTTTCAGGCGTTGATGGATCAGACAGACAATGCCTGGTTCAAAGGAGTCATCGCCCAGATGCTTGCGAGCATCGAAGGAGGGAGCTCTCTTTCCGAATCGATGGAAAGACACCCAAAAATATTTGACCCTCTATATGTCAACATGGTGAGGGCAGGGGAAGCGGGAGGTATACTTGATACAACGCTTGACCGGCTTGCCCAGATGCTGGAGCATGCCAAAGAGACCCAGGAGAGAATCAAGGCGGCAACACGTTACCCCAAAATAGTCGTGATTTCGCTACTTATTGCTGTGGTCATATTATTGACTTTTGTGATTCCACAATTTGTCAAACTTTACTCCGGATTTAAGGTCGCTCTTCCTCTTCCGACCCGCATCCTGATCGGTGTGAATAATCTCTTTCATCAGTTTTGGCCATTGTTTTTGCTCCTGGGAGCGGGGGGCGTTTGGGGAGTCAAAGCCTATCTTAAAACCGATTCAGGCCGGTGGAAATGGGACAGTCAGAAAATAAAACTTCCGGTTTTTGGTCCCATATTTCTCAAATCTGCCTTATCTCGCTTTGCCCGGGTATTCGGAAATTTAACGCGAACCGGCCTGCCTATCCTTCAGACGCTTGAGATGGTTTCGATGGTGGTTGGAAATGTGGTGATCGCGAAACTGGTCGGTGATATCCGTGATAGCGCCAGAAAAGGGAAGGGTCTCGTTGAGCCGATGAAGGGGAGTAATATTTTTCCTCCTATTGTGATCCAGATGATGGCCATTGGCGAAGAGACGGGTAAAGTCGAAGAGATGTTGATGAAAGTCTCGGAATATTTCGACCGGGATGTGGAGTACGCCATTAAGAACCTGTCGGCCTCTTTAGAGCCGATTCTTCTGGCGAGTGTTGGGGGGATGGTCTTGTTTTTAGCTTTGGCGATTTTCATGCCATGGTGGAATTTAATCTCAGTATTTAAAGGAGGTCATTAAATGATGACAAATTTATATAGCTACTCAGTGAGCAAGGCGAACGAGAGGGGGAGGCTCCATGCGGCTCCGCCGCTGGAGGGGGCGACGCGAACCCCTATTATAGACAATCAAAGAGGTTTTACGTTGATCGAGCTTCTCGTCGTGTTGGTCATTATCGGAATCCTAACCGCTATTGCTGTGACGCGTTATCAGGATCTCACCACTGAAGCCCAAATTGGCGCAACAAAGGGAAACCTGGCAACGATAAAGGGTGGAATTAGTCTCTTGCACGCCCGGTTTTTATTGGCGGGTTACGGAGGAACAGCACAGGAATGGCCATCCGTCGCAGAGTTAAATAATAACTTAACCGCGGGAAGAACCGCAGCCTTGAATGGTCTTAAAATCATCGAAGGCCCTTCCACGGCGACCTGTGCAAGCTGTATGCCTCCGGATTCTGTGATTTCAAACGCAAGGACGGTGACCGCGGTAACCACCGCGAATGCGGACGCCCGAAGTGTATCGGCTGGGGCCGGGATCGGCTGGGACTATGATCCCGTATCCGGCCAGATTTATGTTGCGGCCACCACGCCAAGCGATTCGCTGGGCACTCCGGCCAACTTGTGGTAATTCAAATATCGGTTATACTTTATTGAAAGAGGGGGTGAGGGTCAGGAAGTGATCGGGTAGTGTCAAGTAGTAGGGGCGATTTTTGAATCGCCCTGGATCAGGGCGGTTGTTGAACCGTCCCTACACGCTAAAATTATATAACCATAACTACAAAAGGAGAATTATAGATGAAGGTATTAAAAAATCAGAAAGGTTTTACATTGATTGAGCTAATCATTGTAATCGTCGTATTAGGTGTGTTGGCGGCTGTTGCCATTCCTCAGTATGTCAATATGGTCGATGACGCCAGAGCGGCAGCAAATACAGGCTACGTTGGAGGATTAAGAAGTGCTATGGCCATCAGCACGGCAAATTATACCCTTAAGAGTGCTTCCTGTGTCCCCAATATTATGACGGCCGCAGGTGCGATTACTTCAACAAATGTGGAGGCCTGTGTCAGTGGATCGCGTCCAGCTTCATTAACTGCAAACGGGGCTTCTCCCGGACAATGGGTTGGATTTGCTCCCAATCTTACTTCTGGAGGTGCAGTTGGAACCGTAACTTGGAATGTCGTTCTGGCAACAGCGGCTCTTCCTGCAACAATAACCTGCACCGGATCGGCCACTTATCAGTGTTAATAGAAAATAGACCGCAGGATGTTTTCCTGCGGTCTATTTTATTTTCGGAACTTAATTAATGAGAGTTTACTCACTCTGGAGCGATCGATGGGCGTGTTAAGGAATCAAAAAGGCTTTACATTGATTGAGTTAATCATTGTCATCGTTGTATTAGGTGTGCTGGCGGCTGTTGCCATTCCTCAGTATGTCAATATGGTCGACGATGCCAGGGCGGCAGCAAATACAGGCTACATCGGAGGATTAAGGAGTACGATGGCCATCAGTACGGCAAATTATACTCTTAAGAGTGCTTCGTGTGTTCCCAATATTATGACCAGTGGAGGCGCGATCACGGCGACCAATGTCGAAGGATGTGTCAGTGGAAGCCGCCCCGCTTCATTAACTTCAAATGGTGCGACTTCCCCTGGACAATGGGTTGGATTTGCTCCCAATCTTACTTCTGGAGGTGCAGTTGGAACCGTAACGTGGAATGTTGTCCTGGCAACAGCGACTCTTCCTGCAACAATAACCTGCACCGGATCGGGCACCTATAGATGCTAAAAAGCAGATGTATATTGGAAATAATTCTAAGCACTCAGAAAAGCAATGTTTGTCTAATTTGAAATTTTGTTTATTAGATTTTCGATCTTGGTTCGAAGTTCCGGATCGTGAATTATTGTCAAAGCTTCCTTTAGAAGAGGAAGCGATTCTCTCGTTGCTTTATCGGCAGCCCCTTTTTCAAATTCAGCAACCGCAGTTTCAAAATTTCCGTTCTGTAAGAAAAGACTCCCAATATTAAAATGAATGGCGGTATTTCGAGGATTTCCCTCATAAGCCAATATATATTCTTCCAGGGCCTTTTTTGGCAATCCCTGAAACTGGTAAGTTCGTCCCAAATTTTGATGTAGTTGGGATGGGTTCGGGTCGACCATTAAGGCCTCCTTAAAATAAATCTCAGCGTTTTTATAATCCCCAAGTTTAAGACAAAGAACCCCGAGGTGATTGAGGGGTTCAAGTGCGTCGGGATTAATCTGATTTGCTTCCAAATAGGCCTGTCGTGCCTCATCCGGATTGCTTGAGCTTTCATAGAGCTCTCCAAGATACAGGTACCCTTGTACCAGTTTTGGAAACTGATTCAAGAGTTCTTTGGTTTCCTTTATTCCTATTTCTGGGCCTAGCAATTGACCGTGTAAATTCGCAAGGTTATAACGTGCAATGAAAAGATTTTGGTTAAGCGATATGGCGGTCATGAATTCACTTTCGGCTTTTCTGATTTCTCCCTTTTTTAAAAGTACTGACCCATAGTCATTGTGGGCCAGGACTTCGTTGGGATTGAGCTCAAGAGTTCTCACATATTCTTTTTCGGCCAGGTCAAGGTCGTTTTCGTCTTCATAGGCCTTTCCGAGATTAATATGAGCGCGAAAGGAATCCGGAGATCTCTTGACTGCTGAAGCCCAAAGGGCAATCTGGCTAAACCAGTCTTTGTTCCTTTCTATGGTAAAAACCGATTCGAATAAGAGAGATATCAGAAAAAGGACCATTCCCATTCCTTTCAATATTGGATAGGGCCATCTCCTGAAGAGGTAAGAAATTCCGGATACTGACGAGATAAATATACCGATTGACGGGAGATAAAGCCGGTGCTCGAATACCAAATCGATCGGAATAAAGGTCGATTCCACGAGAAGATTGATAAAAAACCAGAGGATTCCAAAAGATATAAACGGGAATTTCTTTGCGTTTTTTATGGACCAACTAATAGAGGCGACGATGAGAATAAGTGAGAAAAAAGTGGATAGGGGTTGAAATAGATTTCTTGAAATCGGAACAAAATAGTCTATCGAAAGGCGATCAGGAATAGGATAGGCTAATAAAGAGAAATAATAGACCAGGACCCTCCATTCGGTCATTACTCTTTCCCAGATTGTAAATTCCTGGGAAGCTGAGCGATGACTAAAGAAATCATTAATTGCCGGATGAAAATAGATATAGGCGATAATCAAGACTGAAACAAAAAAATAAAATGGAAAAGATTTCGAAAATGTATCTTTGAATTTATTCCATCTGAACTTCGAAATGAAATAATAATCTATCAAAAGGCAGGTGATCGGAAAAAACACCGTATTTTCTTTTGAAAGAAGCGCGAGACCACCACAAACAAATGTGAGAAAAATCCAGTAGAAATTCCTTGGGGTGATGGAATGTCTTGCTTTTATATAAGCAATCAATCCGGTGAGATAAAAAAGGCAAGCAAGGAGTGTCATCCTTTGAACGATATAATTTACAGACTGAGTTTGAATAGGGGAAGCGGCCCATAATAGAGAAATGGCTGATGCCAAATAGCGAGATTGAGAGATCATCAATTCTGATTCAGCGAGCTTAATGAGAAGATTTAAGAAAGTGAAAAGGACGACAGTGTTCAGAAGGTGCAAAAAAATATTCACGAGATGATAACTTTTAACATCAAGCTTTCCAAAATAATAGTTCAGCCCAAAGGTAATGTTGGAAATAGGACGGTGAGAAATGAGACTTCTGTAGAATGTGGAAAAAGATAGGGGTTGCTGCCAATGAAGAGATCTGTTTTCAACGATGTTTGGAATGTCGTCAAAAATGAAGGGACCTTTGAGGGTATTTGCATAAAGAATGGCAACGAGGAGTGTTGAGAAAAGAAAGAAAATAATGGAAGGGCGAATATTAGAAATGGAGGTGAGTTTGTTTAGCATGGATACCGGTGAATTTAAACGAAATAAAGGGGCCTTGCAACCCCAATTGAGAGGCTTGACGATAAACAGGGGAGAGGTACACTTAATTAAAGAACTTAATATTTAACAGGAAAGTGATGATTAGAAGAAAAAACGGATTTACGCTAATAGAACTTGTCATTGTCATGGTGATTGTGGCGATTCTTGGAATGATGGTCAATACGTTAACTGGTAATAATGCGTCTACCAAGGCCTCTGGCACCGTTCGGAAGATTCAATCCGATATCATTCTTGCTCAGGAATCGGCGATGACTCAACGAGTTCATTACCGGATCCAGTTTACCTCCCCTTCGGGATACAATATGAAATGGTGCAATTATCAGGTGACAACCTGTTCAAACCCGGCAAACTGGACAAACGCCATAGATCCTTCTACAAATACCACTCCCTTTAATGTGACCCTCAACAGCGGAAATTATTCGGGGGTTACTTTGGCTCCTCCGACATTGAATTGCTATTATCTGGAATTTAATTCTGCAGGCGTCCCCCTTGAAGATACTACCGGGGGGGCGTGTACGACTGCCCCCAATCCCTCGGTCCCCGTAGCAACCTTGCTATCCAGATTGGTAACCGTTAATCCCGGCGGGTTAACAGTCACAGTTCAATCGGGAACCGGGAAAACATCTATTCCCTGAATTGTCTCCTCCTTTTTTCTGATTTTCCCACGCTTGACGATTTCTACATCCGCGTTAAACTTTAACTATGACCCCTAATCATCGTGGATTCACTCTAATTGAAGTGATTATTAGCATTGTGTTACTGGCGATTTTATCTTCCGGTCTTATGGCAATGTTTACCACATTTTCAAAAAGCAATGGGGATCCCTCAGTCAATATACTGTCATCCGAATTGGCGCAGGAGAGGATGGAGCAAATTATTGCCGATAAAGAGAATCCTGCTAGGGGATTTCCATATCTTACGAATGCCAATTATCCCGTTGAAAATCCGGTAACGGGATTTCCCAATTTTAGCAGAAGTGTCAGCATTATTTATGTTGATCCGGCTGGGAATCTATCGGTTGCGGCGGCTGGGACAACCAACTACAAGAATATCACAGTCACCGTAACCAGTTTAACCGGAAGTTTGACTACTTCTTCCCTGGTAGGAAGTTTTTAAAGATGATGATTCCCAGGGCCGACTTAAAAGTTCGATTCGATCAAAGAGGATTTACGATGGTTGAACTTGTAATCGTCATCGTTTTGGTTGGCGTTATTGCGATGACAGCGAGCATTTTAATTGGACAGGCGGCAAAAACCTACCAAAGCAGTGATAATTATTCCGCCATTTCAAACCAGGGAAGACTCGCGCTGGAAATGATGGCACGGGAAATCAGACTCTTGAGAAGCCCGGCCGATATCACTTCGTCCTGTGCGGCGGCAACTACGGCTTTGAATTTTACCGATACCAACGGAACCCCGGTAACTTATAGCTTCGCCGGTTCGACGCTCTCAGCCGGCGGCGTTCCCCTTGCGGACAATCTGACCGCCTTTACCATTACCTACTATGATAAAAGCAACAGTCCGACGAATATCTGTGGTTCTGCCTGGAGCATTGCGGTATCGCTCACAGCAGCCCAGGGGAGCGATTCTCTGACGATGAGAACGAGAATCCATCCGAGGAGCTTTTAAACGATGCAAAATTTTAATCAAAAAGGGATTGCATTGATGGCGATCATTTTTCTCCTCGTTGTGATTTCCTTCACCGGAATTATTTTTATTTCACTGTCATCAAGCAGTGCGACTCAGGCGGTAAACGAAGTCAGATCGAATCAGGCGTTTTATATCGCTGAAGCGGGTATGGAAAGAACGCGGGGATATCTGGCAGGAAAAGATGCATCTTGCCCGGTTGGAGGCTGTACCTGCGCTTCGATTAACGGAAATGCGCTCTTTACCAATAAATCAATCGGTTCAGGACAATTTACTGTAACGGCGACAACAATTGGAGGACAATGCACGCTCACTTCGACCGGGGGTGTTCCGACGATCGCTTCCGGAACTACTCAACGGGTTGTGACCTATACCGCCATTACGACCATTCAAGATGCCTGGGCAGTAGGGTACAACGTGACCGGAGTTAATCGTCCCTTTATGGCCCATTGGGATGGAAGCGCCTGGACCAATCTGACGGCATCGGCTCCGAATATTGGTGGGAACAATTTAATGGAAGTATCGATGATTTCCAGTTCCGAGGGTTGGGCTATTTCAAATGCGGGAGATTTTATTAAATATAATGGTTCAAATTGGGCGCTCTCTGGCGTCTTCAATTCTACGGCAACGCTCAATTCTATTTACATGAACGCAACGAACGATGGTTGGGCTGTTGGATCAAGCGGCGAAATAGATCGATTGGACGCGGGAGGAGTCTGGTACAAATATCCTTATGTGGCTCAAGGCTCCAATAATGCCGCGATAACTCTACTCGGAGTCTACTGTATGAATTCTTCTTACTGTTGGGCGGTAGGCAATCGAACCTCAAGTGGCTCAGGCCAATCTAATATCTATTTTTGGAACGGTACAAACTGGAGTCCTTCGTCTACAGCAGGCATTAATGGGGCAAATTTTCGCTACGTTTCGTGTGTGGATACGACCCATTGCTGGGCGGTGGGCAGCAGCGGAGGAGAAATTATCTTTTGGAACGGCGCCAGTTGGGCCTTTCAGGATAACGGAAATTCTTCATTATGGGGAGTGGACTGTGTTGATACTACTCGTTGTTGGGCAGTGGGGAGAACCCTGAATGGCGGTAATCAGGTGAATTCTTATACTAGCCCAACTTGGGTTCTTCAAACTCCTCCGACGGGACAAAACCTGACTTTTGTGAGTTGTGTTTCACTAACCGACTGCTGGGCTTCTGGGGCTGCCGGCGTGCTCATTCATTGGAATGGTATTTTGCCTTGGACTTTAACGACCGTAGGGACGGTTCAGATTAATAGTCTTTCTCAGTTTCGAAGTGGAAACTCAACCACCTCATGGAAGGAAGTCATACAGTAAATAGATGACTTGACAGATTTAGAATCAGAGGTACCCTTTATAAGAAACCAACTGAAAAGTTGGTTTTTAAAAGCAGACAACCTTAGAAAAATAAACTTAATTTTGTCTTCAACTTTCATTAAATGAATCTATGAGAACATCCGAAATTTTGGAAAAAATACAAATTCCCCGCCATAAACTTTATTACCTCGAACAGAAGGGCTATATCTCGCCTAAAAGAATTCCGATGGGCGACCTGGAGTCACGCGATTATTCCAGGGAAGACTTTTTAAAAATTCAGGCAATTTGGAAATTTTTGCAAAAAGGTTTTAAACATCGAACGGCTTATGAGCAGGCAATGAAAGAGCTGATCGGAGAAAAAAAGTGAATCTCTCGCGTCCATTAATCGGCATGGATATTGGCGAATCAAGCATTAAACTTTCGGTCATATCAAAGCAAGGCTCAAGACTCTCTCTCGACTATGCGGATAGGCTTCCGATTCAGACTTCAAAAGGAGACCTTCTCTCAGAGTCCGAAAAAATGATCGGTCTGAAGAATCTTTTTAGCAAAAATTCTTTTAAGAAAAATCCGGTTGTCATGAATTATACCGGGAATGCCCCGGTGATTCGTTATCTGAAATTACCGGAGATGCCGGAGAATGAATTAGCCGAGGCGATCCAATGGGAAGCCAAAAAGGTGATTTCCGAACCACTCGAATCCAAAATTATCGATTATGCGATCCTCCGGAAGGTCTCTGATGGTGGAAAGAATACACTTGAAATTATTCTTGTTGCAGTTGATAAGGGCGATGTTTCGGAAGGATTGGGCATTATTCGAAGAGCCGGCGTCTATCCCGCCTTGATGGATGTCAATCCCCTAGCTCTATTAAAAGTTGTGGCGCTCAATCATTCCAGCGAGATCGGCCAGGATCTGATCTTTATCGATATTGGTTCTTCGAAAATGGAAGTGAATATCTCAAGGGATGGTGTCCTCCGGTTTACACGACAGATTGGGAGGGGCGGAAACAACCTTTCTCATCTCATTATGGAAAAGAGGTCACTCTCTTTTGAAGATGCCGAAAAAATCAAGAAAGAGGAAGGGTTTTCCGCGTCTGAACTCGATGAGACAATCAAGGAAGAAGTGGACCGGATGGTATTAGAAGTACAGCGGTCAATTGATTTCTACCGGACGCAATTTCGAGATATTTTAATAAAAAAGATTATTTTGATGGGAGGGACCCCTTTAATGCCTGGCTTCAGAGACTATTTTGAGACACAGTTTGATTTTCCTGTTGTTCTGGAGAATCCCTTTTCGTTACTGACCGGTCCCACCCATTTATTGAAAGAGCTGAATCCGGTCAGCTCGATCTGGACGGCGTCCATCGGACTCGCATTGAGAGGGAAGGTTCATTGACACTATGGCCTTGTAAGGGTGACTTTCTGGTCTGCCAGACATGGGATTGATTGCAGGAATAGGAATGAAACGAGAAATTAATTTAATCACAAATGAATTTGCTTTTGATCCGTTAGGAAAAATCAAACCGATCATTTTAGCTGTTTGGCTGGGAAGTCTGGTGTTGCTTCTGGGAGGTCTGATTTTGGCGAAAGAATTCGAGATTAGGAACACCCGGTTGGAATCGGCCCGTATTTCCGAACAGCTCTCGCGAACATCGCTGGAAGAGAACGACTTGGAGCAATTCATACAGAAGAACGGTCAATCGGACACCGGCGTCTTATTTCAAAATGCGATTCCGTGGGTCGATATTCTTTCAACGATCGGAACCATTGTGCCGGAAGGAACCTGGTTAAAAACCTTCGATGGCGGCATCAGGCAGGAGGGGAAAGATCAACCTCCCGTGAAACAGATGAAATTGGCCGGGTTTGCCTATTCACATGCCCCCATTACGCTTTTATTATCCCGACTGGAAAGACAATCTCTATTTTCAGATATCCATCTGATCTATACCCAGAAGGGGGAAACGCTTGACGATCGATATGTCCATTTTGAAATTACCGGGAGAATGAATTGACCACACTGGCTGAACTGACGCAAAGAATCGGATTGAAACCGGGTTCATGGGTGAATAAAGGGATCAAAGATCCGGTTATCCAGGGCGTGGTCCTGACCATCATTTTCTTAGCCATTGGCGGAACCCTCATGAGCCAAAAATCAAATGAGCTCATCCATCTTAAGAAAGATGTGACAGCGAACAGGGAACTCTTAACTCAGAAAGAGAAACATCTCTTTTTTCTCCGGGATGAAACAAAAAATATCAACGCCCGGCTTCAGAAGAAATCGCTTGCCGGCGGTCAATTAACAGCAAATGAGAGGAAGATGTCATCTGTCTTGGAAAAAACGGCCCTGTTGGCTGCAGGCAGAAAAGTCGAGATGGTCTCATTCCGGCCTGAATCGGTGATCGAAGGGGAAAAAGATAACCTGTTGACGGTAAAAATCAAAGTGAAAACCGATTTTAATGAATTAAAGGAATATATCTCGCGATTAAAACATTTTCCAAGCCCCATTAAGATCGATTCGGTCAAAATTGATACTTTGGAAAATGAAACGCCGATGGTCTACGGAGATCTGGTCGTCATGACACGAATCATGAAGGAAAAAAATGAAAAATAATCTCTCCCTATTATTAACTGGTTTTTTTCTCATTGCCATGATCTCCCTGGCAATTGGCCAGTCCGATTCTGGAAAATCGCAAACCGAGATCGACCAGGCTGAATCAGACAGCGTCACGGCTGACGAAGCGGATCATGAAGATGAGAATACCGTTTCCGGGCCTCATGACCCGTTTCATCTTCCCAGGAAAAAGAATCTGAATCATCAAATTCCGGGCGGGGTGCGGGTCGGGCAATGGCATTTAACGGGGATTATTGTCGGGGGTTCCGGTGAGCGTCTTGCGATTGTGAACGATCGTCTTGTTTCCGAAGGGGATAAAGTGACCGGAGGTCAGATCGATCGGATCTATCCAGATGTCGTCGTAATTAAGGGGCCATTTGGAACCCGGGAGCTTAAAATGCTCTCCTTTTCATCCGAGAGTCAAGGGGATTAATCGGGAAGCTATTAATGAACTTGTAAGATAGGGAATCATATGATTAAGCCAACACGGATCTTCAGATCTATTTTTTTAGCGGTTTTGTTCCTAACTGCCCCAAAAGGATGGTGCCAGGGACAGATCGTCCCGCTCTTTCCAACGGATTCCAATGTATCCGGGGGGCCGAAGTTTTCTCTGGAGTTTAGAGATGCGGATATAAAAGATGTCCTTCGCGCCATCGGCCAGGAAAATCACGTCAATATCATTATCCGGGAAGAAGTCAAAGGGAAAGTCACGCTCAGTTTCAAAAATGTGACCCTGGATGAGGCGTTCTCTGCGATTTTGAAAAATCAGAACCTCTGGGCGAGCAAGACCGATTCGATTGTAACCGTCTCCCGGCCCTCTACGTCGGAAGGAGAAGAAGATTCGATCACCCGGATGATACCGGTCAATTACGCAAGTGCAAAGGAACTGCAGGATTCTGTCAGGGGATTAATGAGCAAAAAAGGGACCGTTTCTGTCGATGGCCGTTCCAATACATTGATTATTAAAGATAGCCCCGAGGGCGTAGACCGAATTGCGAACCTGGTCAAATCACTTGACATGAAGACGCCCCAGGTCATGATTGAAGCCCGAGTAGTCGAAGCGAGCACCAATTTTACGCGCGAACTCGGTATTCAGTGGGGAGGCGAATATGTGAACGGTAATTATCTGGTCAATGGAGGTGCCTTCAAGACCAATTCCACGGACACTTTTCTGACTCCTTTAACCGGAGGAATTGGGGCAAGCGGTGGACCCTTTGCAGTCAATTTACCCGCAACAGTCGGTCCCGGGTCCGGAGGATCGATTGGATTATCGTATATCGCAAGCAATCTTCTTCTGGATTTACAGCTTTCTGCCATGCAAGATACGGGAAAAGGGAAGATTCTATCCAATCCGAAGATCTTAACGCTCGATAATAAAGAGGCCCGGATTTCAAGCGGGACTGAAATTCTCATTCCAACGGCAACCCTTGTGACAAACGGAACCTCGACAGGTGGGACGGCGACAGGATCATCGGCGACAAGTGGGGTGACCACGATTCAGGCCAAACTGGAGCTTGTCGTTACCCCCCACATTACCCCTGATCACCAGATTCTGATGCATATCAAAACCGAAAAAAAGGAGCCAGATTACAACCGTCAGATTCAGAATATTCCCCCTTTAGCGACTCGTACGGCTGAAACCGACCTGATGGTCAAGAACGGAGCGACGGTTGCGATCGGTGGTATTTATACCAAGAATGAGTCATTAAATGAAAACGGAATACCCTGGCTGGAAAATATTCCGATTCTCGGATGGTTGTTTAAAAAGCAGAACAAGGGGGATCAGCAAGCTGAGCTCATTATCTTCATTACTCCGACTGAATTTCAA
Organism: Nitrospirota bacterium; assembly: GCA_016194305.1. Taxonomy (NCBI): domain Bacteria; kingdom Pseudomonadati; phylum Nitrospirota; species Nitrospirota bacterium. Next base: position 106,982 of record JACQBW010000011.1, read on the forward strand.
GACGGCGGTCCGTCGGAAAAAATTGCCTATCATTTGATCACCCCCGAATCCCTGAATGAAGATCAAAAATCGGTGAAGCCTGGCAAAGAGTAAGATTCAACCTCGTATTTACCCGATTTTCGTTCAAAATTGACAAATTTTGTCAGTTTTTGCAATTTTGACAATTATTTCTTCGCAATAATTCAAAAAGTTAGAGGATCAGCCGTCAGGCATGTTCCTTGCTTTTAATATCAGGTAAGTCTTTCTCTATCTCTTTATTGAATTGTTGCATAAATGTAAACGAAATCATCAGGCAGTAAAGGGAGAATTTGATTCAACTTGACATTACAAAAATTCGTATGCTAGTGTCAGCCCCGTTTGACCAGAAAATTGAAACGGGTTGTTTTTAGAGGAAAAGGAACTCCAGGAAAGCTAAGAAAGCGAATTTGAAAACTTAGCTCCGCTGCAAAAACACTTCAGGCAGCAAGCTTGGAGAGGAGGAAAAAAGAAAATGGAAAAACATGAAGAATCATATACGATCATGGTGCTTCCAAGCCCGACATCCAAGACCTATCGGTTTTGTATCAGCAAGAAAAGCCTGAAAAGGATCGTGGGATTTACTTCGTGCGCGCTTCTTTTACTGATTTTCTTTCTCTTTCAGTATTTTTATCTCATTGGGGAAACCTGGGAACTCAATTCTCTTCAAAAAGAGACTGTCTCCCAGAAACTTCAAATTCAGATGTTCTCCAACCGGATCGAAGAGCTAAAGAAACAGATGGTCCGGTTAAGAGAGTTTGATGCCAAGCTCAGAGTGATTGCCGATATCGGTCCCTCTAAAGTCAATACCGAGTTTCTCGGAATGGGAGGAGCAGAGGCGGCAAGTCCGATCGAGAAATTGCTTGAAAACAAGGAAAATCCAAATGGGATGATGAAAAAAATGGAGCAGGATATTTCCATGCTTCATTCTGCGACACTCCAGCAGGAGGTCAGTTTTCAGGAATTAAGTGATGTGATGAAAGAACATCGGTCACTCTGGACAGCCACTCCCTCAGTCTGGCCTGTCAAAGGATGGCTCACTTCCGGCTTTGGAAATCGGGTCTCTCCTTTTACGGGTGAGGTGGGACTTCATAAGGGGATCGACATAGCCGCCCGGCCTGAAACCCCGATCACCGCTCCGGCATCGGGTATTGTTCGGTACGATGGATTCGAAAGCGGATTTGGAAGGGAAGTTCGGGTCGATCATGGTTATGGGATGGAAACGATCTATGGACACATGGCGAAATCAGCGGTCAAAGTCGGACAGAGAATCAAAAGGGGTGATATTATCGGTTATGTGGGGAATACAGGCCTTTCGACAGGTCCGCATCTTCATTACGAGATCCATGTTAATGCCGTTCCGGTTAATCCGCTTAAATACATTATAAATTAACCGGCCTCTCCAGTCACCCGATCTACGGGAGCTTCTTAATAAACCTGAAGGTTCAGAAAATTCCTTCAGGTTTTTTATTTTTCCGAAATGATTTTTCACCAGAACTGTGTTATATTTCTTAAAATTCTCTTCTGCCTCTAAACCCGTTGAAAATGAATGTTTGACATCATCAAAAAAATAGTCGGGACTAAAAACGACCGTGAATTAAAACGGCTCTGGCCCCTAGTAGAAAAAGTGAGTACTTTCGAACCCGCTCTCTCCCCTCTTTCCGATAACGAATTGAAATCCAAAACGGCTGAATTCAGAAAAAGGCTCTCAAACGGGGAAACTCTGGATCAAATTCTCCCGGAGGCCTTCGCGGTTGCCAGAGAAGGGTCCAAGAGAGTCCTGGGCATGAGACATTTCGACGTACAGATATTAGGGGGAATCGTTCTTCATGAGGGGAAGATTTCGGAAATGAAAACGGGAGAAGGAAAAACACTGGTTGCGACTTTGCCGGTCTACCTCAATGCTCTGGCCGGGAAAGGGGTTCATGTGGTGACCGTGAACGATTACCTTGCTCGTAGAGACAGCCAGTGGATGGGTCAGCTCTACCAGTTTCTGGAACTGACAGTGGGGCTGATTCAACATGATCTGGATGATCCGCAGAGGCAGGTTGCTTACGGTTGCGATGTGACTTACGGAACAAATAATGAATTTGGATTTGATTATCTGAGAGACAACATGAAATTTGATGTGGCCAATTTTGTCCAGCGTGAATTGAATTACGCCATTGTCGACGAGGTTGACAGCATCCTGATCGATGAAGCCAGGACGCCTCTTATTATCTCCGGACCCTCCGAGGAATCGACCGATCTTTATTATAAAGTCGACAAAATTATTCCATCTTTAAAGGCGGAATCGGACTATACGATCGAGGAGAAAACGAAAACGGCCGCATTGACCGATGAGGGGAATATCAAAGTTGAACGATCTCTTGGCGTACAGAATTTATACGATTTATCGAACATCTCCCTCGTTCATCACGTCCAGCAGGCGTTAAGAGCGCACGTTCTCTTTAAGAAAGATGTTGACTATGTCGTCAAAGACGGGGAAGTCCTGATTGTTGATGAATTTACTGGGCGACTCATGCCCGGAAGAAGATGGAGTGACGGCCTTCACCAGGCCATTGAGGCGAAGGAAGGGGTCGAAATTGCGAGCGAAAATCAGACGCTGGCCACGATTACTTTCCAGAATTATTTCAGGATGTATCAGAAGCTTTCCGGAATGACCGGGACTGCCGATACGGAAGCCGCGGAATTTAATAAAATCTATAACCTTGATGTGGTGGTCCTCCCCGCGAACCGGCCAATGGTGAGGCAGGATTTTCCCGATGTCATTTATCGGACCGAAGCGGAAAAGTTCAAGGCGATTTCGGAAGAAATAGAACTTCTCCATCAGAAGGGTCAACCGGCATTGGTCGGAACAATATCGATCGAGAAGTCGGAGAGATTAAGCGGGCTTCTCAAAAGAAAAGGGATTAAACATTCTGTTTTAAATGCCAAGTACCATGAAAAAGAGGCAGAAATTATTGCCCAGGCGGGGAAAAAAGACGGCGTCACCATTGCCACCAATATGGCGGGACGTGGAACCGATATTTTATTGGGCGGCAATCCGGAGTTTATACTGAAAAAGGAGCTTGAAAAGTCCGAGGAAGCTTCTGCTATTGCGATTGAAGAAAAAGGCCGACAGTTGAAAACCGAGACGGAAAAAGAGAAGCAGGAAGTCGTCTCTCTCGGCGGACTTCACATTATCGGAACGGAACGCCATGAAAGCCGTCGTATCGACAACCAGCTGCGAGGCCGCGCGGGCAGGCAGGGAGATCCCGGTTCGTCGCGATTTTACCTTTCGTTGGAAGACGATCTCCTCCGTATTTTCGGATCCGAGCGGATATCCGGCATTATGGGGCGTCTCGGGATGGAGGAGGGGATTCCGATTGAAGCGCGAATCGTTTCCCGGGCGATCGAAAACGCACAGAAGAAAGTCGAGGCGCATAATTTTGATATCCGCAAACAGCTGATTGAATATGACGATGTGATGAATAAGCAGAGAGAAGTGATCTACGAACAGCGGAAGCAGGTTTTAAAGGGCGAAAATCTAAAAGAAGAGCTCTTTGAGCTTGTTGACGACCTGATCGAAGAAACAGTTCTGAACTACTGTAGTCCGGAAGTTTATGCGGAAGAGTGGGATCTGAAGGCACTATCTGATGCGGTACAGAGAAATTTTCTCGTCTCGCTTGATTTTGAAAACGATACGACTGAGCCTGCAGGTCCGGAGTCGTTTAAGTCCAGAATTCGGGAAGGGATTCAGAGTCAGTATGAGGACAAGGAAAAAGAGGTTGGAGCCGAGATTTTGCTGAGAGTTCAAAAACAGATCATGCTTTCGGTGATTGATTCCCAATGGAAGGACCATCTCCTGGGCATGGATCATTTGAAGGAGGGGATCGGTCTGCGGGGGTATGGACAAAAGGATCCGCTGGTAGAATATAAAAAAGAAGGGTTTGAAATGTTTTCGTCGATGATTGACCGGATTAAACATGATATGGTCGAAAATTTCCTTAAGGTTAAATTCAGAAAAGAGGCGATTCCCGCTCAACAGGTGGCCATGCCCTCAAGAAAAATGGTCCTTAACCGGGGAGAAGAGCGAATTTCCCGTCCACCACAGAGAGTTGAAAAAAAGGTAGGTCGTAATGACGAATGCCCGTGCGGCAGCGGCAAAAAATACAAAAAATGCCACGGCCAGTAAAACGGCTCTAAAGAGCGTTCAGTTTAAAGAAGAAATCAAGCAGCTAAAGAATGCCCTGCGTCAGAAGGAGCGCGAACTGTCGTTTTTTTTCAATGCGGGGAAGCTTTTAACCTCTTCGCTTGAATTCCAGAAGGTTGCGCAGATCATTCTGGATCAGGCACACCTTCTTGTTCTTGGACAGATGTGGACCCTTCTCCTTTTCGACGAAAACACGAAAGAATTAAAATTTGAAATGATTAAAGGAAAGTTCAAAAAGGGGTTTAAACCTTTTCCAATCAAGCTGGGGCGCGGCGTTCCCGGTGCTGTGGCTAAAACCGGAATGCCGGTTCTCATTCCCAGCGTTAAGAACAATTTAAAATATTCTACCGAGATCGAAAAAAAGATCCTGATTAATCCGACGACGATCCTGGCGGTTCCGGTCATCAATAAGAAGAAGACGATCGGCGTTCTGGAAATGGTCAACAAGGAGGATGGGACACCCTTTAATTCAAAAGATCTCGAGTTGATTCTGAAATTGGTGGATCAGGCGGCCATCGCGATTGAACGTTCATTTCTCTATCAACGGATGTCGGACCTGGTGGTGACCGACGATCTGACGAAGCTTTTTAATTACCGTTATCTTGAGCAGACGCTCGATATCGAGCTTCGCAGGAGTCAACGGTATAAATCCGAAATTAGCCTGGTTTTTCTCGATATCGATCATTTTAAAGAGGTCAATGATACCCACGGGCATCAGGCAGGCAGCCAAGTCCTGATCGAACTTGGGAAAGTTCTCATTGAAAGCCTCAGAGATGTCGACATTATCGCCCGCTATGGCGGGGACGAGTTTGTCATTGTACTCCCTGAAACAAGCGTGGATACGACCCATCACATCGTCAAACGTCTTCAGAAAAGTATTCGCGAATTTAAATTTCTTCGAAAGCGCGGACTCAAGGTAAAGTTGACAGTCAGTTTTGGGATCGCGGGATACCCGCGAAACGCCAAGAACAAAGAGGATTTAATCAAGGCCGCGGATAACGCTATGTATTTTGCAAAAAACGCGGGGAGAGATCAAATCTTCCTCGCCGGTAACTACTAGAGAATCCCCGGTTTTGAGCGCCGCTGAGTCGATGACACGGCTCGAACCGGGAGCGTCGAGACGATTGATCAAAGGCCCCCAAATATCATTGGGGTGAGTCCGTTTGTTTTTGATCAGCGAGCAACGCGAGCGAGAGGGGGAAGCTTCATCCGGCTCTGCCGGTGAAGGGGGCGACGTGAGTCCCTATTATAGATGCACGCCGAAGTTAAGATAGTAATGTATGATCCGTTCCCCCGGAATTGATGATGAGATCGGATAAGCGATCTGAAAGTCGAGACTGGTTGGGTAGGCGCCAAACAAATCCAGCTCCTGATGGACTCCTGTTCCAAAATCCGATAAGTATTGGTTAAATAAAAAGAGATTATGTTCTTCGGAAGCGTTTCCGGCATCGATAAAGACCTTCCCTTGCAGCGTATGAAGAAGCGCAAGACCCACGATATTTTTGTCCAGCTCATATAAAACAGGAAAGTTATATTCCAGCGAGAAGATGGCCATATTGCTTCCTGATATGGAGGACTCGGTATAACCCCGGAGTCCCATTCCCGCTCCGGCAAAGATTGGCGCATTAAGCGGACCGCTTGACTCGGTCATTCTTGTAATAAAAGACAAGGTTTGATAAGGAGACCATCGTTTCTCATTCGTGGTATCGAATCGAACTCTGCCGTTAAAAGGATGCTCCGGTCCCGTAAATTGTTGATTATATTCAAAAGTTAAATTATAGGTGAGGTATCCGATTTGGTAATCGAGTGTAAAACTTCCCCTGGTTTCATCTTCCTGGCTTGGTAGAGAAACCACTTCCGTCCTAAGGTTTCCACCCGTACTCTGGCTGAACAAATCCCCCTTTTGTTTTGAAAAAGTGTGGGTATAATCCGCGCGGACACCCCGAGCTCCTTCCAGTTTATAGTAGTAGAATCCGAAGATATTGTTATTGTCGTACAGTCTCCTAAAGGATCCTCCGAATTCAATTTGGGGAGAATGGGTTTGAAAATCCATCGCTCCGTTAAACTTGTCGAGAAGAAATTTCCATTGATGCGGGTTTCGATTGTTAAATAACTCGGGGTCGTTGGTGAGATGTTCAGGATCCAGTTCTACGATTTTGACCGGTGAACTGCTTTGAAAAGTGTAGGTGACATTCGGCTGTTCGATCAGCTTGGTTATTTCAAGTTTTGAACGGTCAGAAAGTGTTGCGCGCACGGTCAACGGTTCGATTCCTTCTCCCTCTTTTTTGACCTGAATCGTGGTTGTCAACAGATGATCCGAGCGCTCTTCGGTTACTTTCTGAAGGCTGAAATCGGGTTGCGGATAACTGATTAGCCATTGTTGATAAAACCATTCGAGATCCCGGCGGGACAAATATTCGCTTAACTCGATGAAGGACGGCTGTTCTCCTTTTCGAATCAAATCGAGATAAGCGTTAACAATTTCCACAGTCTTTTCTCTTCCCAGAAGATTTTGAAGCTTAAAAAGAATTCCGGTTCCTTCCGCTCTCGGCGTATTATAAAGTCGGATGTTTTCACGGAAGGGGAGCGGTTTGCCTTCTTTCAAAAAGATCTCACGGAAAGCAGGATTTGGGGTATACAAAATTTCGTCCACAATCGGCAGAAAAGCAAACGGCTTTAAGAATTTCTCAATGCCTTCGAGGGGATGGTTTAATTTTTTAAATAAGTAGGCCTGGCTCGTGTGGTCTGCGAGCATCTGAATGATCCAGTCGTCTGCCCATGGAATCTGCGCCCTCCAGAGATATGTGTAAATACCGTGAATCAGCCGTGCTTCGTGGTAGGTCTTGAGGGGGGGGAGAAGTTTATAGAGAACATGGCTTACCAGGACGATCCCTTCTCCCTCTTCGAAAAGATCTTCATAGAGGTAGGCTTCGGCCAGCCGAAGAATTATCGCATTGGAGACCCCATGTTCTTCTTCAAAAAATTGAAGCGCTCCATCGGCGGTCTTCAGTACCTTCGAAGCGTATTTCATATCTTTTGCAAAATAGGAATAATAGATAATGTGATTTGGTTTTTCCAAAATCATATCCCGATACTGGTTTGAAAAGATTAGGGATAAAAATCCGCTATTCCCCGATCTCAAAGAAAGCGTTTTTGAATTGTCAGCAAGCGTCTTTTCGATAAGGACCCCGGTGTGGTTGAGTTCATATTTAATAGGGTATTCCAGATGAAGCAAAAAATGAGATAGAGGCGGAGGCTTATTGATCTGCCAGCTGTTCCCGACCAGATTGGGAAGATAGGGGTGCCATCCCCCCGCAAGCGAAACAGTTGATTTAAAAAACCCGAACTCTCCCAGACGCTCTGGAATCAGGGTTGTAAAGGAAAGGGAGAGCGTGGTAAATTTGCCTGGAATAATTGGTTTAACCAGTTGAATTTCGCAAACCACATTTTGTCCCAGAGTTGTTCCGGGACATTGAATTGTAAGAAGTCTCCCTGAAGAATCCCGCGCATCAAAAAGATCCATCTTCCCTCGGGAAAAGCGTTTGGGAAACGATCGGTTATAGATCTCCTGAGGGAGTGCGGAAGGAGGGGTCAGATACCGGTTGGGATAGAGCATCATCGTAATGGATTTCAATGGGACTGTCGAAGAATTCACGAAAGTCACCGCCATATTCCCCCGAATGATTGGTTGAGACTTTTCCGGAAATTCAAACAGGGCGTTTATTTCGTAGGAGGGGTGAAATTTCGCCGCGTAAAGGTTTTGGGTCATCCAACACAGAAAAAAGATAAAAAAAAACACTGTTTTCATCCCCGACAAAATACATCTTTTATCAGAGGATTACAATGAATTCCGGAAATCCGGCGCTCGTGGACAAAATGATCAGAAAAATAAAATCTGAAGGCCCCATTTCCTTTAAAGAATTTATGGAAATGGCGCTCTATGATCCTGAAGGAGGGTATTATTTCTCCGCCAGGGAAAAAATAGGCGCCCAGGGTGACTTCACGACCAGTCCAGAAGTTCATCCTTATTTTGGCAAAATAATTGGCCGCCAGCTGCTCCAGATGTCGCAAGCCGTATTAAAGGAATCTTCGCGATTTGATTTGGTCGAAGCCGGACCCGGAAACGGGCTTTTGGCGTTCCAGATACTTAAAACCCTCCGGGAAGATCCTTCGAACCTCTTCCAACAGATTACTTACTATATGGTGGAGTCTTCACCTGATTTTGTTCAACGGCAAAAAGCACTTTTCGATACTTTCCCTGACTTAAGATCAAAGGTTGTCTGGGTTAATTCCATTCAGGAGCTCCCCCCCATAGACGGAACGATATTTTCAAACGAATTTTTGGATGCCCTTCCCGTTCATCGGGTCGTTTGGAAAGGAGATCTGCAGGAGATTTATGTCGACTACCAGGCCGGCCAGTGGATTGAAATTCTCAAACCTCTCTCGGATCCAGAAATAGGCCATTATTTCAAGAAGTTTCCGGTCAACTGGATAGAAAATCAGGAGGGAGAGGTCAATCTCAACGCCCTCTCCTGGATAAGAGATGCGGGTCAAAAATTGAATAAAGGATTCCTCATCACGATCGATTATGGAGATTATTACGAAGAACTCTATTCGATTAGAAGAAGAAAAGGGACTTTGCTTTGTTACCGGAACCACAAGACCGGCGAGAATCCCTATGAATCCATCGGAGAACAGGATATGACTTCCCATCTCAACTTCTCGGCGCTCCAGGAATATGGGCGCGAGGTTGAATTATCCACCCTGGGATATGTCGAACAATCTCATTTTTTAATCGGGCTCGGTATGATCGAAGAGATCGACCGGTATGTTCAGACGCTTAAAGACCCCACGTGCGATCCGGTCTTCAGAGCGATGAAATATCTGATCCATCCGGAAGGTCTGGGCCCCGTATTTAAAGTCCTCATCCAGGAAAAAGGAATCGGTGAAATCAGGCTGGATGGCTTAAAATATGCTCGAAAGCCGTTTCAAAAATAAAATTCTTGACATTAAAAGTTCATTCCATTAGGATTTTTGAACCCTCACAAGCAACGCGTGAGCCCCCTTCTAATTTGGCGAGAATAGATATGGCTCCGGAAACGTTTTTGCCTGAAAACTATTTACCCATTCTCATTTTTATATTTGTTGCGATTGCCTTTGGGGGTGGAAGTCTTCTGGTTGGCACCCTGGTCAGACCCAGATATCCTTACAAAGAGAAACTTCTCCCCTATGAAAGCGGATCGATTCCCTTTTCAGACGCCCGAAGGTCTTTCCCCTTTCGTTATTATGTGATTGCCATGCTTTTCGTTGTTTTTGACGTTGAAGCGATTTTCTTTTTTCCCTGGGCCGTTGTTTTTCAAAAAGTCGGATTTTATGCTCTTATTGAAATGATCGTATTTATGTTTATCTTGATGGTTGGATATTTCTACGCCTGGAAAAAAGGAGCCCTTGAATGGGATTAATGGATCGTCAGTTTGAAACAAATATTATTACCACTTCGCTGGATTCGGTCGTCAACTGGGCCAGAAAGTCTGCTCTCTGGCCGATGACCTTTGGATTGGCCTGCTGTGCGATCGAGATGATTGCCTCAGTCTCTTCGCGCTATGACCTGGATCGTTTTGGCGCAGGTGTATTCCGGGCCTCTCCCCGTCAGTCTGACCTAATGATTGTTGCTGGAACCGTCTGTCGAAAAATGGCTCCGGTGATTCGCCGTATCTATGATCAAATGCCGGAGCCCCGGTATGTGATTTCAATGGGCTCCTGTGCGACCTCCGGAAATATCTATAACAGCTATAGCGTTGTTCAAGGTGTCGACCAGATTGTCCCTGTCGATGTCTATGTTCCAGGATGCCCGCCAAGGCCTGAAGCGCTTTTTGACGGTATTCTGAAACTCCAGGAAAAAATCATGAAAGAAAAGGTTTTTTCCAAATAATCGGTCTCCCCCTTACAGATCAATAAGGAAGCAGGCTTGTATCCAGATTCCAAACATTTGACAGAAAAATTTCAAAACAGCATTCAGGAAATCAAAAGCAGTTATGGGGAACTCACTCTTTCCGTCAAAAAAGAGGAGCTTGTCTCGCTCTGCCACTATTTGCATGATGACCCTGAAATGAGTTTTGATCATATTACCGATATCTGTTCCCTTGATTTTCCTGAAGATGAAGAGCGCTTTGAGATGGTTTACATGTTTTATTCCATTCCTTGGAAACATCGCATTCGGATTAAGGCGAGAATTTCCGAGGAGGATTGTACGATTGACTCGATCTCTTCGATCTGGAAAGGGGCCAATTTCATGGAGCGGGAGGTTTATGACATGATGGGAATTCGGTTTAACCATCATCCGGACATGAGAAGAATTATGATGCCGGAGGATTTTGAAGGCTATCCTCTTCGAAAAGATTTTCCAACCGAGGGAAAAGGGTGGAGAAGTACATTTGAGTTTTTGCCGGGCCGCTAAAACCATGGTTCTGTGGCCTGACCCCGGAAGGGTGTAAACGTTCCAAAGGGAATATCACGAAATGGCTGGAATTAAAGGCGACAACGTTACCAAAGAGGTGGCGATTGGAGGACAGCATATTGAAACCCCCCATGAAACCAGGCCGGTTCTGCGTCGTGAAGAATTTCTTCTGAATATGGGTCCTCAGCATCCGAGCACCCACGGGGTCCTCAGAGTCGTGCTCGATCTTGAAGGGGAACGAATCGTAAAAGCAACTCCCGATTTGGGTTACCTTCATCGGGGTGTTGAAAAGCTCGCGGAGCTCGAAACCTACAATCAAATCATTCCACTGACTGATCGCCTTGATTATGTCTGTTCGATGACAAACAATTACGCGTTCGTCAGATCGGTTGAAAAGCTTCTTGAACTTCAAATACCTGAGCGGGCTGAATACATTCGGACACTTGTCGCGGAAATGATGAGAATTTCCGGCCATCTTTTCTGGCTGGGGACCCAGGCGCTCGATATTGGTGCGATGACCGTTTTCTTTTTTACATTCCGCGAACGGGAAGAAATTCTAGATATGTTCGAAGAATTATGCGGCGCCCGTTTGACCATGACCTATTACCGGATTGGGGGTCTGGACCGTGATCTTACCGAAGGAATTATCGCCAGATTAAAGAAATTTATCAAAGAATTTCCTAAAAAGATTAAAGAATATAATACCTTGATCCAAAACAACCGTATTTGGATATCCCGGACCCGGGATGTGGCAGTCATCTCCGGAAAGGACGCTGTTAATTTTGGTTTGACCGGTCCTTCATTACGAGGTTCCGGAGTCAACTATGATATTCGGAAAGACGAGCCATATGGTGTCTATGACCGGCTGGATTGGGAGGTCCCGTTAGGACAAAATGGCGATACCTATGACCGTTATTGGATCCGGATTTTGGAGATGGTTCAGTCTGCCCGGATGATCGAACAGATTCTCGATAAACTCCCCTCGGGGCCGATATTAGCAGACCATCCGATGGTTGTTCTTCCAAAGAAAGACCTGGTGATGTCCGATATGGAAAGTCTGATCCATCATTTTCTAGTGGCTTCCAAGGGATTTGATGCACCGAAGGGAGAAGTTTACTGCGGGACTGAAGTTCCGAAAGGAGAGCTTGGTTTTTATATATACAGCACCGGCGGCAACCGTCCTTATCGCCTTAAAATCCGACCCCCATCCTTCATTCATATGGGGGCGTTTGACTACATGGCCCGGGGATATATGATTTCGGACATTATTACCATTTTTGGGACTTATGACATTGTCATGGGAGAATGTGATCGATGATGCTGAAAGCTGATAAAGGGCCATCTTCTGCGTTGTCACGCCGAAGCGAGTTCCTCACGTACGTTTCTGTACGCTGCGGAGTCACTTCTTGTTCCGCCTTGTATATGACCCCTTCTCAGCTTTCAGAACGGGGTGAAATAAAACAATGATATCTGCGACTGCCCGAAAAAAAATTGAAAATGTGATCACTCGCTATCCGGAAGAAGAAAAGCGCTCGGCACTTCTTCCGGCCCTCCACATTGTCCAGAACGATAACCAGGGTCATTTGACCGAAGAAATGATGAAGGAAGTTGCGGATCTGCTTGAAATTACCCCGTTGCAGGTCTACGAGGTTGCCACCTTTTACACCATGTATAATTTGAAACCAATCGGCAAATATCATATCCAGGTCTGCCGGACACTTCCCTGCGCGCTCATGGGTGCGGAGAAATTGGTGGCTTATCTGGAAGAAAAGCTCGGAATCGGATTAGGGGAGACGACCTCCGACCGCCTGTTTACGCTGACTGAAGTAGAATGTCTTGCTTCTTGCGGGACGGCTCCGATGATGCAGATCAATCAAAATTATTACGAGAATCTGAATAAATCCAAGGTCGATCAGATTTTGGAAGAATTAAAACAAAAGGCAACGTCATAAGGCATGACGAATAAGTGAGGCGAGGCTTTGCCTTGCCGAAACGAGGGGTTTGGGGGCATCGGAGGAATAAAGAATCCGCACGGGCTCCCAATTATAATATGGAACAGATCCTCTTTAAGAATATGGCATCACCTGGCTACACGCCCAAGATCTCCTCCTATATTGCGATGGGGGGATATGAGGCGCTTCAAAAGGTCTTTTCAGAGAAGATCACCTCTGATCAACTCATTGAGATGGTGAAAAAATCAGGGTTGAGGGGACGTGGCGGAGCAGGTTTTCCTACGGGGACCAAATGGAGTTTTATTCCTAAGAATCCTGCACTCACGAAGTATCTTTGTATCAATGCGGATGAAGGGGAACCGGGAACATTTAAAGACCGCCAGTTGATGGAAAAGGATCCCCACCAGATGCTTGAAGGGATTGTTATCTCTGCCTATGCCATCGGGGCCCATACTGCTTATATCTATGTCCGGGGAGAACTCGACCTGGCGATGAAGACCATCGAAGAGGCGATCGAAGAAGCCCGGAAAAAAGGTTTTGTCGGCAAGAATATATTAAGTTCAGGTTTTGATCTTGAGGTATACGTCCATCCCGGTGCGGGAGCTTATATTTGCGGCGAGGAGACTGCGTTACTGGAGTCGCTCGAAGGGAAAAGGGGAAAACCGCGGTTTAAGCCCCCTTTTCCGGCAAATTTCGGTTTGTATGGCAAACCGACGGTTGTGAATAATGTCGAGACCCTGAGCAACATTCCCTATATTGTCAATCGCGGGGGAGAATGGTTTGCGTCGATTGGTGTAGGTAAAAGTACTGGAACAAGACTATTTTCGCTCAGCGGGCATGTCAAAAAACCGGGAAATTATGAAGTGCCTCTGGGGACCACGTTCCGTCAGCTGATTTTTGATCTCGGGGGTGGCATCATCAACGGGAAAAAATTAAAAGCCATCATTCCGGGTGGTGCGTCCGCCTCCTTTTTCACCGAAGAGCATCTGGACGTGAAGCTTGATTTTGAAGAGGTGGCGAAAGCAGGTTCAATGCTCGGTTCCGGAGCGGTGACAGTCATGGACGAGGAGACCTGTATGGTCTGGGCAGCGCTCAATCTGATGCATTTCTTCTCCCATGAATCGTGCGGAAAATGCACCCCCTGCCGCGAAGGCGCTCCCTGGCTTTATAAAATCATGCACCGGATCGAACATGGCGAGGGGAAGATGGAAGATTTGGACCTCCTGGTCAGTCTCTGCGGAAATATTGCCGGAAAAACTGTTTGTGCATTTGGAGAGGCAGAAGTCGCGCCGATTTTGGGGACGCTAAAATATTTCAGGCAGGAATATGAATATCATATTCGCGAAAAAAGCTGTCCGATTAATCATTCGGAAAGGCTTGCGACAATAGGGTTTCCATGACAACAGCGAATCAAACAAAAAAAATGGTCACGTTAAAGATCAATGGACAGGATGTCCAGGTTGAAGAAGGGACCTATGTGATTGCGGCGGCCAAAAAGGCCGGAATTGAAGTCCCCCATTTTTGTTACCATCCACAGCTCGCGCCGGATGCCAATTGCAGGATGTGCCTTGTCGAAATAGAAAAGAATCCGAAACTTCAGACCTCCTGCAGCATGCCGGTCGCCGAAGGGATGGTTGTGCAGACCCATTCTCCCAATGTCCTCCAGGCCAGAAACGGTGTGATCGAGTTTATTCTTTCCAATCATCCGCTCGATTGTCCGATCTGCGACAAAGGGGGAGAGTGCCACCTTCAGGATTTAAGCCACGAATACAGTAAACAGGGTCGATTTACGGAAGAAAAACGGGTGTTTAATAAAGAGTATTTTGGAGGGTTCATCGAAAAAGAGATGAACCGGTGTGTCTCTTGCCTCCGATGTGTTCGCTATTGCGATGAAATCATGGAAGTCCGGGCGTTGGGTTCTGTGGAGCGCGGGGTCAAGACGGAAATCACGACTTTCGCCCGACAGGAACTCGACTGTGTTTTCTGTGGCGGATGCGTTCAAATCTGTCCGGTCGGCGCACTCACCAATCGATTTTCAATGTACCAGTTCCGTCCCTGGGAGCTGAAAAAAACAGAGACAGTCTGTCAACATTGCGCCGATGGTTGTCAGATGACCCTAGAAACCTATGACTCGACGTTAATGAGAGTGACGTCGGAGTGGGGAAAGGGCCCCAACGAAGGGAATCTCTGCGCCAAAGGATTTTACGGCTATCACTATGTGAATGAAAAAGACCGGCTTACTTCTCCGATGGTCCGGTTTGAAAAAAAGCTGGTCGGTACATTGTGGGACGAGGCGCTTGATCTGACGGCAAAGAAGATCAATGAAATTCGTTCGCGGCATGGGAACCAGGCGATTGCGGGAATCATTTCTGCCCGCTGTACGAATGAAGAGGTGTATCTTTTTCAAAAATGGCTAAGACTTGGGATTGGCACGCCGCATATTGACAGTACTGCCCGGTATGGCCATATCAATACTGTCAAAGCATTTAGAGAGGCTTTCGGATACAACCGGATGCTCAACTCCTATGAGGAGATCTCTCAGGCGAAGGTTATTTTAGTCATTGGAAGCGATATGACGGAGAGCAATCCCGTATCAGCTCTTTCTGTAAAAAAAGCAGTCAGGAAAGGGGGAGCGAAGCTGATCGTTGTCGATCCGGTGCGTACGAATTTGGCCAAACTCCCCGGCCATCACCTGCAGAACCGCCTCGGAACCGAAGGGGTGGTCACCCTGGGCCTGATCAAAGCCATCCTGGAAATTGACGGTAATCCTTACAGTGCTTATCCATACGGAGTTCAGCTCAAAAGCGAGATCAAACCGATTTCCTTTAATAAGATTGAAGAAATGACCGGAATTTCCGAAAGGGAATTCAGGAAGATGGGTCAGCTGCTCTATGAACGCCAGCCCGGAGTCATCCTCTTTGGGACCGGAATAACGTCTGTCAGGGGCGGGTATGACCATGTCAAGAACCTCATCGATCTCGCCTGGGTCTCCGGAAAACTCGATCAGGCCGGTTCAGGGTTAAACCCGCTCTGTTATGAAAATAATGAGCAGGGTGTTGTGGAGATGGGAGGCGTCCCTGAATTTCTTCCCGGCCTCATGGAGGTTGGCGATCCGGCTGCGCAGAAGCTCTATGCCGATTTGTGGCACGGTAACCCTGTTTTACAGAAAGGAGCCACTCTCCCCGAGATGATTAAAAAGATCCATCGCGGGGAGATTAAGATGCTTTATATCATTGGAGAGAACCCGATTGATACTTTACCGGCATCCCTCAAGGTCAAAGAAGCCTTTTCAAAGCTCGATTTTCTGGTCTGTCAGGATCTCTTTATGAACTCAACGCTTGAGATGGCTGATGTTGTTTTCCCGGCCGCGAGTTTTGCCGAAAAAGAAGGGACTTATACCAGCATGGAGGGAAAAGTCCAGAGAATCCGAAAGGCGTTAAACGAATATGGCGAGAGTCAGCCGGATTGGTCAATTATTTCGGCCGTATCGACCCGTGCGGGTTTCCCCCTGCAATATGAAAATGTGAATGCAATCCGTAGGGAGATTAAGAAAGTGCTCCCCGATTACTACCGAGAATTGCCCGTTGGTCCTGAACAAAAAGAAATGATCGCTTCAAAAAAGAAGATCTATTTCAATCCGATTGTCTCCAAAGGAAACAGGGAACGTTTCCGATTCGAGCCACTTTCCTCTGAAACCGGCCGCGCTTCCGATGAATTTGCCCTGATGATCCGTCCCGTCCTCTATCACTCCGGGAAGATGTCAACCCGTGCCGTGGGTTTGAATAAACTCTACCCAGACCATTCGCTTACGATGAATCCGGAGGATGCCAAAAAACTCGGGGTGAGTAATGGAGATCGGGTACGGGTGAAATCGGGAGAAAGGGAGCTCCAGGTGAAAGTCAAAATGAATCCGGATTATCCACGAGGAGTCGTTTTTTACCCCCAGCATCTGGTCCAGCCGAACTTAAGAGACCTGCTCCCGTGTGAAACAGATCCCGTTACAGATGCGGTCTATTTCAAACTCGGGAAAGTGGAGATTCTACCGAAATAAATGGCCGAAACCTTTTTAAATATCGGAGTTATCCTCCTTCAAATTGTCATTGTGCTCGGAGTGGTTCTGGGGCATGTTGCCTACCTGACCCTTGCAGAGCGAAAAGTGCTTAGTTTTATGCAAGACCGCCTTGGCCCAATGGAGGTGGGGCCCCATGGACTTCTTCAGCCGATCGCCGATGGCTTGAAACTCTTTTTTAAAGAAGACATTGTTCCTGCCGGTGCGAATAAATTCATTTTCAGCATCGCTCCGATAATTTCACTCGTCCCCGCGCTCATTGGCTTTGCAGTGATCCCTTTTAATGAAGCAGCTACCGGTCCGGGAGGAATCATTCATCCCAGGATTACCGATATCAATATCGGAATTCTTTACATCCTGGCGTTTAGTTCGGTTGGCGCCTATGGAATTCTCCTGGGGGGGTGGGCATCAAACAGCAAATATGCTTTGTTGGGGGGACTGCGGTCTGCTGCCCAGGTGATCAGTTATGAATTAACGATGGGGCTTTCGATTATCGGAGTGGTTCTCCTTTCGCAGTCATTAAGCATGGTCGATATTACGATGGCACAGAAAGATCACTGGAATATACTTTTTCAGCCGGTTGCCTTTGTTCTTTATATCATTTCGGCGCTTGCGGAAACGAACCGGATTCCCTTCGACCTTCCGGAAGCAGAGAGTGAACTGGTCGCCGGCTGGTTTACCGAATATAGCGGCATGCGGTTCGCGTTCTATTTTCTGGCGGAATATGCCAATATGATCATTGTGTCGAGCGTTGGCGCAATCCTCTTCCTCGGGGGCTGGCATGCGCCGTTCCATTTTATGGAGACGAACGCTCCATTTTATATGATCTCTCCTTTTATCTGGTTTATATTAAAAGTTTATTTCATTCTTTTCTTCTTTATTTGGTTGAGAGGAACGGTTCCTAGACTTCGCTACGATCAGCTGATGAAATTAGGATGGAAAATTATGCTTCCGGTTGCATTTGTTAATTTGATTGTGACAGCGATCGTGATCTATTGGTTAAAATAAGTATTCGGAACTCCGGTCCGAGGAGAAAGCGTGTCAAAATGAGGTATGGTCAATGATTAAGAAATTTCTCCACCAGATCATGTTTATTGAAATTGTCCAGGGTCTTTATTTGACCATGAAGCATCTCATTATCAAAAGGCCGATTACTTTCCAGTATCCTCATGAGAAGCGCGAGCTTCCAGACGGATATCGGGGAATCCTGGTTCAATTAAGGTATGATGACGGCTCGGAAAAATGTGTCGGATGTTCCCTTTGCGAGGCGGCCTGTCCCTCCCGGTGCATTAAAGTCATTAGTGACGAAGTTAACGGAAATCCGTTACAGCGTTATGCAAAAGAGTATATTTTTGATCTTTCCAAATGCGTCTTTTGTGCTTTTTGCGTTGCTGCATGTCCGGTCGATGCGCTTGCCATGTCGAAATTTTACGAATATTCGACCTATAATAAAAGAGATTTGATTTTAAATAAAGAAAAGATGCTGCAGATGGGTGACAAAGCGTTTCCAATTCGTCAAAAGCGGTTTGACATCACGAAAAAACATCTTAATATCTTTAACCTGGGTAAAAAGAACTTTCCTCCGGTTCATCAATAAAACAAGGTTAAACGGGGTCTTTGTAGATCTGCCAAGAGGGGAATCACCTGTTCGACCGGTCAACGTGATATAGAATATTGGAAAAAGTATGACTCTGGTTTTATTTGCCTATTTTGCGGCGGTGATCTTGATTACCGGAATTCTGGTGGTCACATTGTCCAATCCGGTCCACGCGGTTCTTTCGCTGCTCGTCATGTTTTTCCATGTGGCGGGCATCTATGTTCTTTTAAATGCCGAATTTATTGCCATTGTCCAGATTTTGGTGTATGCCGGTGCGATTTTGGTCCTTTACCTTTTTGTGGTGATGCTTCTTAATTTATCTGGAAAAGAGAAATCGCACAACCGGCAATTTCTCTTTGGCTCCTTTGTGGGCGTCACGATGTTTATTGAATTGATGATCTTTCTTTCCAGGTCACCCCTGTCCGGGACGGCGGGTTCCGATACGGTGGATAAAATCAGGTCGACCGGGAATACCCAGGCGATCGGAGAGTCACTCTTTACAACCTATCTGTGGCCGTTTGAAATCGCGTCACTGATATTACTGGTTGCCATGATTGGAGCGATCGTCTTATCCAAGAACGGTATCCTGAGGGAATCCTGGGGAGAGAAGAAATAAGGTTGAACCCGGTTATCGTTGAATCGGAAATTCAATTCAATCGCTTGACAAAGCAGTCCTTTAACATTTATCGGAGAGAACGTTGGTTCCTTTATCATATTATATCGTGCTGTCCTCTGTGCTCTTCATGCTTGGCGTGATTGGAGTTTTGGTGAGGAGAAATATTGTGATTATTCTTCTATCCATCGAAATGATGCTCAATGCCGCCAACATTAATTTTGTTGCCTTTTCCCATTATCTACACAATATCGCCGGACAGGTTTTTGTCTTTTTTGTACTGGCTGTTGCGGCATCAGAAGTCGTAATCGGCCTTGCGATCATCATCGCATTATACAAGAATCACCACACGATTAATGTTGACGAAATTAACCTGATGAAATGGTAGCGATGAACTCCTATATCCTGATCCCCTTGCTTCCGTTTCTTGCCTTTATTATTATAGGCTTTTTTGAAAAACAGATGAACGGGAAGAGCCATTTGATCGCTCTTCCGGCGGTTTTTGCTTCGTTCTTTCTTTCTCTCAAGCTCTTTCTTGAAATTTATCCTGACAAAGAAATTGTTCAGACATGGTATCAATGGATTAGTTCCGGGACTTTCAATGTTTCAATCGGAATGCAGGCCGACGCACTCACTGCAGTCATGCTTTTGCTGGTCACTACGGTAAGCTCTCTTGTCCATCTCTATACCGTGGGATATATGCATGGTGACCGGGGTTATGACCGCTTCTTTGGATACATCGCGCTATTTACTTTCTCAATGATCATGCTGGTGATGGCGAGCAACTTCCTTCAGCTTTATGTATTTTGGGAGGCGGTGGGCCTCTGTTCGTATCTCTTGATTGCCCACTGGTATGAAAAGGAGACCGCGTATAAAGCGGCCACGAAAGCCTTTGTGGTAAATCGGGTCGGCGATTTTGGATTCGGACTGGGCATACTGCTCATATTTTCCCTCTATGGATCGCTCGATTACAAAGTGGTGTTTTCCCGTCTGAACGAACAGGTGGGAAAAAGCGTAGATTTGCTTAGCTGGATAGGCGGGGGACAGAGTCTGCAGATCGACATTATGACGCTCACCGCCATCCTTCTCTTTATCGGTGCAATGGGAAAATCAGCCCAGTTTCCCCTGCATACCTGGCTTCCGGATGCGATGGAAGGTCCCACTCCGATTTCTGCCTTGATCCATGCCGCGACGATGGTCACTGCAGGTGTTTTTATGGTTGCCAGGATGCATCCGATCTATGATCTTTCGCCTACAGCGCAGCATCTGGTCATGGTCGTCGGTTCTCTGACTTCCTTCATGGCCGCCTATATTGCTCTGACTCAGTACGACATCAAACGGATTGTCGCCTATTCGACATTGAGCCAGCTTGGATATATGATGCTGGCCTGCGGCGCCGGAGCGTATACCGCCGGGATTTTTCATCTCTTGACCCACGGGGCTTTTAAGGCGCTCCTTTTCCTCGGTTGTGGAAGTGTGATCCATGCGATGGCGGGTGAACAGGATTTAAGGAAGATGGGCGGTCTAAAACCATACCTCCCGATAACCTATTGGACATTTTTAATCGGGGCGATCGCACTTTCCGGTGTTCCCCCATTTTCCGGATTTTTTAGCAAAGACGAAATTTTATGGCAGGTATTCAATTCCGGTTTCGGAGGTCCCATATTCTGGGGAATCGGAACGCTGGTCGCGTTTATGACCGCCTTCTACACCTTTCGGATTATCTTCAACGTTTTCCATGGGGAATACCGGGGTGACTCCGAAGTTAAACATCATCTTCACGAATCTCCATGGACCATTACGATCCCCTTGATGGTTCTGGCACTCCTTTCTGTCTCCGTGGGATGGGTGGGACTTCCATTCGAAGGGATGAACCTCATTGAACCCTTTCTGTCTCAGGTTGTAGGAGCACATCACCAGGAGATGGATTTGGCTTTGCAGCCGATTTTGGTCGGAATCGCCATCTTGATGGGGCTTTCAGGCATTAGCCTCGCCTATCTCTTTTATATGAAGAGAACCGACCTTCCGGCCAGGATTTCAAATTCTCTGAAACCGCTCTATGCCCTTTCATTTAACAAGTTTTATATTGACGAATTTTACGATGCCATTTTTGTCCGGGGGTCCATTGCTTTTGCGAGAGGCCTCTGGAAGGGATTTGATGTCTTGATTGTGGATGGCATTGTCAACGGCGTTGCACGGGCTGTTCAGGGCTGGGGAAGGCAAATGCGCTATTTCCAGACCGGCCAGCTTCAGCATTACGCGATGGGAATGGCCCTCGGCATATTTATCATTGTAAGTATTTACTTGTTTTTATAAGCTCGACCATCGTCATTGAAACAGTCCGGGTATTATCCAAAATAATGGTGCTTTCCTTAAATATGCATGGAATAACCTTCTCTCCAACGGCGCCGAAATTCACCCTGATCTCTATGACCCCAATTGGGTGTGGGGTAACCGAATTTCGCCGAGTCTCCTTTCAGGTTACACCATGCATATTTTTGTGCAGTTTTTTTAAAATCATAAGGCTGTTCAAAATGGATCAAATGCCAGGCCGCAGAATCGAGACGACGGAGGCGTACGAAATAGGTACGTTGAGGAAGGCGAGATTCGAGTACGCAGCAGCTGAGCATTTTCAACAGCCTGAAAAGGTATAAATGGAAGAAATTATATATAATGCCTCCGGCTTCCCCATTCTCTCCTGGGTGATTTTTTCCCCCTTGGTGGGAATTGCGCTGATTCTTTTGGTTAAAAATAGCGATTTGGTTCGTTCAATTGCGCTCGGGACAAGCGTCGTGAATTTTGTTCTCTCCATATTCATTTGGCTTCATTTTGATCCGTCGACCTACCGGATGCAGCTGGGAGAAACAATTCCCTGGATACCTCAATTCCATATTAATTATACTCTGGGAGTCGATGGCATTTCCCTCTGGCTCATCATGCTTACGACTTTCTTGACGCCGCTCTGCATTGTCTGTTCATGGAACGCCATCGAAAAAAGAGTGAAAGAGTTTATGATTTCCATACTCTTGATGGAAACAGCCATGCTCGGTGTCTTTATGGCCCTGGATTTCATTCTCTTTTATGTATTCTGGGAAGCGATGCTCATCCCGATGTACCTGATCATCGGCGTCTGGGGAGGTCCGAACCGGCTTTATGCCGCCATCAAATTCTTTCTCTATACTCTTGCGGGGAGCCTGCTGCTTCTCATTGCCATTATCACGCTTTATTTTGTGGGAGGAGAAACGTTTGACCTCCTCGCCCTGATGCGGGGCCATTATACGCCCCTTCTCCAGTTCTGGCTCTTCTGGACCTTCTTTATCGCTTTTGCGATCAAAGTCCCGATGTTCCCGTTTCACACCTGGCTCCCTGACGCCCATGTGGAAGCGCCCACTGCAGGGAGTGTCATTCTGGCTTCCGTTCTCCTTAAAATGGGAACTTATGGATTTCTGAGATTTTGTCTTCCTCTTGCTCCCGGGGCTTCGCATACCTATACCATGGCAATCCTGGTCTTGTCGGTGATTGCAATCCTTTACGGCGCCTTTATGGCCATGGCACAGGGAGATATGAAAAAGCTGATTGCCTATTCTTCGGTTAGCCATATGGGATTTGTCACGCTGGGCATTTTTGCTTTTAATATCCAGGGGGTTGAGGGGGCCATTTTACAGATGATCAATCATGGTATTACCACCGGGGCTCTTTTCCTCTGTGTCGGAATAATTTACGACCGGACTCATTCCAGACAAATTGCCGACTACGGCGGCATTGCCAAGAACATGCCGGTCTATGCCACCCTTCTGGTCATCTTTTCTTTGTCGTCTCTCGGACTTCCGGGGACAAACAGTTTCATCGGAGAATTTCTCGTTCTGGTGGGCGCGTTTCTTTCGAATAAAATCATGGGGATTCTGGCCACATTTGGGATCATCTGGGCAGCAGTTTATATGCTCTGGATGTTGCAGCGCGTGTTATTTGGGGAGATCACCAAGGAATCGAATGGAATGCTTCCGGACCTGAGCTGGAGAGAACTTTCAACGCTTGTCCCCTTATTGATCCTGGTTTTTTACATTGGTTTTTATCCCAATCCATTTTTGAATATGATGCATGCCACTGTTAATCATCTCCTGGAACAGCTCAATGCGCAATCTGCCTATGCCTTAAGCTGGCGGGAACTAATTCATGGAGGTTACAATTGACCATTCCGAGCTCCAATTTTATGGCGATACTCCCTGAGATTATTATCTCTCTCTATGCCTGTATCATTCTGGTCTTTGAACCCTTTTGTCCGAAAGAACAGCGTGTCCAGTTTGGTTATTTCGCACTTTCGGGGATTCTTCTCACCGGAATCACTTCGTTCCTAATTCTGAAACTGGGAGGAATCTACGCGTTCGGGGGGATGTTTATCCTCGATCCCTTTTCCACCTTTTTCAAATATCTGATCTACATTGCGTCGGGTCTCACCATTCTTCTCTCCATGAAATACCTTGACGAAGAAGACATCCATTTAGGGGAATACTACGCATTTATTCTCCTGGCCACTGCCGGAATGATGATTATGGTCTCGAGCGGAGATCTGATCACCATCTATTTGGGTCTGGAGACCATGTCGATATCACTTTATGTTCTGGCTGGATTTAAGCGGTTTGAGGGAAAGTCCATTGAGGCCTCGGCTAAATACTTTGTGCTCGGCTCGTTCTCTTCCGGAATTCTGCTCTTCGGAATCTCACTTCTCTTCGGATTTGTCGGAAGCACAAATCTTGGCGCCGTTGCCGCATTTATCAAGGCCAATTCGCTTCTCCCGCCCCTTAATCCCGGATTCTTGATTACCATGATCTTTCTGGTCGTTGGTTTTGGATTCAAAATTTCTTCGGTGCCGTTTCACATGTGGACTCCGGATGTCTATGAAGGTTCTCCGACTCCGGTCACTGCTTTTATGTCAGCCGGACCCAAGGCCGCATCTCTGGCCGTCTTTTTAAGAGTTTTTATGGAGGCGCTCGGCGGAATCCAGGGCGAATGGAGTAACCTCCTCATCGTGATCTCTATTGCCACCATGCTCATTGGAAATGTATTGGCTATCGTGCAGACCAATATCAAAAGAATGCTGGCATACTCTTCTATAGCCCACGCGGGGTATGCCTTGATTGGCATGATCGCGGGAGGGTCAGACGGGACTTTCAGCCTGATGATGTATATGATGATTTATACCTTTATGAACCTCGGGGCATTCGGAATTATCATTTTGCTCCATAAGGGAGGATTCCATGGGGAAGAAATCAATGACCTGACCGGGTTTGGAAAGAAATATCCTTTTGCAGCTTTTATGATGTTGGTTTTTATGTTCTCCCTTACCGGTCTGCCTCCGACCGGGGGATTTATTGGAAAATTCTATATCTTTATGGCGGCTGTTCATCACCATTTGACTTATTTGGCGGTGATTGGAGTGCTCTTGTCGGCCATATCGGCATATTACTACCTCAGAGTCGTCATGGTGATGTATATGAAAGAGCCTGACAAGGAGTATTCTCTGGCCACCTCGCCCGCGATCAATATCGGTTTAATCACGGCCATGCTTGTGATCCTGATTGTGGGTGTCTATCCGGCTCCATTAATTGGCTATGC